>DATLFN010000102.1 GCA_035540975.1 Acidimicrobiales bacterium | reverse complement strand
GGCGATCTCGGGCCCCTCGGGCCCGCCCTCGGTGGCTCCCGTGCCCACGCGCTTGCCGGTGACCGCCCGGTCGTCGGCCTGCTTGGGGAACTCGAAGGGGGTGACCGCCTCGACGGCGGTGGCGACGGCGTCCTGAGCGGCGCCGGGAAGCGCACCGGCGGCGCCGGCAGCCGTGAGGCCGACGACCGCGGCGACGCCGGCGACCGCCGCCCGGACGGCGCCGGGCCCGCGCCGGCGCGACCCGGCCGGCCGCAGCCCACGCCCGCCTGCGTGGTCTGCGGCCGCCGGTGCGCCGCCGCCGTCGGGGGCGAAGCCGAGCTCCAGCATGGAGGCGAGCCGAGGCGAGGGGACGGGGACGGGCCCCGTCGCCTGGCTGCGCAGCTCCCCGACGAACGCCACCAGGGAGGCGAGCTCGCCACCGGCCCCGTTGCCGGCGAGGAGCGCCTCGATGGCGGCATCGTCGAGAGAGTCGCTTCGGCTCATTCAGCCGGGTAATCGCCGGCGGGGCTCAGAGGGTTACGCCCTCCTGGTCGAGAATCTTCCGGAGCGCGGCGACCGCCCGGTGCTGGAGCGACTTGACGGCTCCCGGGGTCTTGCCGATGGCGGTCGCCACCTCCTCGATGGTGAGGCCTCCGACCAGGCGCAGCACCAGCACGTCCCGCTGGTCGGGCGCCAGGCGGGCGCAGAGGGCCCGGACCCGGTCGGCTCCGAGCCGGCGCAGGGCGTCGTGCTCGGCGCTGGCGGCCATCGGCGTCCCCGGCCCGTCCCGCCCCGACGGCGCCCGGGCCCCACCGTCGTCGCTCGGCAGCTCCACGGGGCGGGGGTGGCGCGCCGCCCGGCGCCGCTCGTCGAGGAGCCGGCGGTGGGCGATGGTGAACACCCACGCCCGGAACGCCTCCTCGTCGCCCCGGAACGAGCCCAGGTTGCGGAACACGCCCACGAAGACCTCGCTGGTCAGGTCCTCGGGCTCCGCCGCCCCCTGCACCCGGAGGTAGCCGGCCACGGCCGGGGCGAGGGCGCGCCAGAGGCGCTCCGCCGCCCAGCCCGAGCCGGCACGGGCGGCGGCGACGACCGGGTCGAACTGCCGACCAAGATGCTCCGGATCCCCGGGACGCCCTGCGTACACGGCCACCTCTCCCACAGCACCGCCCGCGGCGAACCGACGGGAGGCATGGGCAGAGACCCTAGGCCGTGATCGCAGGCCGTCGCCCCGCGGGGGCCCGGCAACTTCACAACCGGCCCCTCCTGCCGATGCTCCCCCCGTGGGCGTGTACGAGGCTGTCCAACTCCTGGAGCTGGGCGGCTTCACGGCCCTGGCCGCCGCGTCGTCGCTGCGCTGGGCTCGCCTCCGCACCGGGGCGGCGGCCTGGATGACGGCCACGTTCACCGTGCTCGCCGGGGCCGTCCTGGCCGGGCGGTTCCTGCCCGCCTCGGCCGCCGGCGACGCCGGCTACGCCGCCCTCGCCCGGGCCGTCGTCGTCCTGCTCGGCCTCTTCCCCTACTGCCTTTTCCGCTTCGGCGCCGCGTTCGGAGGCACCCGCCGCCGCACCGACGTGGGCGCCCGGGTCGCCACCGGCATGCTGCTGCTGGCCACCACCGCCCTGCCCGGCTTCCCCGGCGACGGCGAGGCTCGGCCGTGGTGGTTCGTCGCCTACACGGCCTGGTTCGTCCTCCAGTGGACGGTGCTGTCGTCCCTGGGCGTGCGCGGCCTGTGGCGGGCGGGATCGGGGCAGGCCGCCGTGGTCCGCCGCCGGATGCGGATGCTGGGCGTCGCCGCCGTGTTGTTGAACGCCGGCCTGTTGTTGGTGGCCGGCGGCGACTTGGGAACGTCGGGCCGGGTCTCCCTGGCCGGCCAGCTCCTCGGGCTGGTGAGCGCCGGGCTGTTCGTCGTCGGGTTCGCGCCGCCCCGCTCGCTCCGCACGGTCTGGCGCCGGGAGGAGGCCGACCGGCTCCGACTGGCCGAGGCCGACCTGATGCTGGCCGACACCACCGACGCCGTGGCCGCCATCGTGCTCCCCCAGGCGGCCGCCATGCTGGGCGCCCGCTCGGCCGTGCTGGCCGACGCCGGTGGTGCCGTCGTGGCGGCCCACGGCGTCGACGACGAGGGGGCGCGGGCCCTGGTCTCGCGGGCGGGGGCGCTGCACGCCGCTCGCCGGGTGCCCGCGTCCGACGTCGTGGCCGTCGCCGCCAGCGACGGGCTGCTCGTCGTACAGGGGAACGCCACCACGCCGATCTTCGGCCAGGACGAGGTGGTGATCCTCGAGACCCTGGGCCACCTCACCGGCCTCGCTCTCGACCGGGCCGACCTGGTGGCCCGCGACCGGGCGGCCCAGGCCGAGCTGGCCGAGAAGGAGGCGCTCCTCGCCGAGGCGCAGCACACCGCCCGCCTGGGCAGCTACCGCTGGGACCTGGTCACGGGCGAGGTCGACTGGTCCGACGAGATGCACCGGCTCCTCGGCTTCGACGCGGGCGAGGTGCGGGACCACGCAGCGGCGTTCACGTCGCGGATCCACCCCGACGACGTCGAGGCCGTCGAGGCCGCCTGGGCGGCCTCCCGCCGGGGCGATCCACCCATCTCCATGCGCCTGCGGATCGTCCTCCCGGGCGGCGACGTGCGATGGATCGACGCCCACACCCAGCTCCTCACCGACGAGGACGGCGCGCCGGCGCGGCTGGTCGGCACCATGCAGGACGTCACCGACCGGAAGCTGGCGGAGGACGCCGTCGCCCACCAGGCGCTCCACGACGGGCTCACCGGGCTGCCCAACCGCCGCTTGTTCCTCGACCGGCTGGAGCACGCCCTGGCCGCCCGGGCCCGGACCAGCTCGGGCGTCGCCGTTCTCTTCATCGACGTCGACCGGTTCAAGTGGCTGAACGACAGCCTCGGCCACGCCGCCGGCGACGAGCTGCTGGTCGAGGTGGCGCGCCGCCTGCGGGCGTCGGTGCGCCCGGGCGACAGCGTGGCCCGCTTCGGGGGCGACGAGTTCGTCGTCCTGTGCGCTGAGCTCAACGGGGTTCCGGCCGCCGAGCGGCTGGCGGCCCGTTTCGCCGCCGAGCTGGCCCGGCCCGCCGAGGTGGCCGGCGAGGAGACGATGGTGACCGTCAGCATCGGGATCGCCTACTCGCCGCCCGGGTGCGACGCCGACACGCCGGAGACCCTCGTGCGCGACGCCGACGCCGCCATGTACCGGGCCAAGGACCGCGGTCGCGACCGGTTCGAGACGTTCGACGCCGAGACGCGCCTGCTCGCCGTGGCCCGCCACGAGACGGCGAACGCCCTGCGCCGGGGCATGGACCGGGGCGAGCTGGTCGTGTACTACCAGCCCCAGGTCGACATCACCACCAACCAGGTGGTCGGTGTCGAGGCGCTCGTGCGCTGGCGCCACCCCGACCGGGGGCTCCTCCCGCCGTCCGAGTTCGTCCCGGTCGCCGAGGAGACGGGGCTGATCGTCCCGCTCGGCGTCTGGGTCCTCACCGAGGCGTGCCGCCAGGTCTGCGAGTGGCAGCCCTCGGACCCCTGGCGCCACCCGATCGGCCTCTGCGTGAACCTCTCCGCCCGCCAGCTCATGGCGCCCGACCTGCACGACGTGGTGGCTGCCGCGCTCTCGTCGTCCGGCCTGGAGCCGTCGCTGCTGTGCCTCGAGATCACCGAGAGCGTGCTGCTGGAGGACGCCGTCGCCAGCGCGCGGGCGATGCACCGGCTGAAGGCGCTGGGCGTCGACGTCGGCGTCGACGACTTCGGCACCGGGTTCTCGTCGCTGACCTACCTGAAGCGCTTCCCCGTCGACATCTTGAAGATCGACCGCTCGTTCGTCGAGGGCCTGGGGACCAGCCGCGAGGACCGGGCCATCGTCGCCGGGGTGGTCGACCTGGCCCATGCCTTCGGGCTCACCGCCATCGCCGAGGGGGTGGAGACGATCGACCAGCTGGCCGAGCTGCGGGCCATCGGGTGCGAGCAGGGCCAGGGGTACCTGTGGAGCCAGCCGCTGTCTGCGGCCGACGCCGAGCGCTGGATCGCCACCCACTCCGTCTCCCCCGGCCCCCTGCGGCCCCGCCAACTCGCCCTCGTGTCGTCGGGAACCCGGCCGTGCCGGGTGCTCCTCGTCGACGACGATCGCTCCGTGCGAGCGCTGCTGCGGTCGCTGCTGGAATCGGACGGCTTCCAGGTCGTCGGCGAGGCCGACGACGGTCGCCAGGCCATCGCCCTGGCCCGCCACCTCGAGCCCGACCTGGTGCTGCTCGACCTCGCCATGCCGGGCATGGGAGGGCTGGAGGCGTTGCCCCTCATCCAGGCCGTGTGCCCGGGCGCCAAGGTGGCCGTCCTGTCGGGCCTCGACGCCGCGGACGTGGCCGACTCGGCCGCCAGCCAGGGCGCCACCGCCTTCTTCGACAAGACCGACGTCCCCGACCTCCTGGCCGGCCTCCTGCGCTACGTCGTCTCCACCTGAACCTGCTGTCACCGCCCTCACCGCGCCGCCGCCGCCGCGTCCGCCAGCGGACGCCCGCGCCGCTCCCCCTACCGTGACCGACGGTGGGGCCGGAGGTACCCGATCGGGCCAGTCGGCCTAGTCCGAGCGGAATGTGCCTAGGCGAACCGGGAGGAGATGCCTACGTTCGACAGGTGCGGCACCGTTCGGTGCCGCCCGCGACCTGGTGGAGGACGACGCCGATGATGCCGGGATCACTCCGGGCGACGAAGAAGCCGTGGGGCCACCTCTGGCTGGCGCTGCCCGCGCTGGCCGCGTTCCTCGCCGGTTGGGCGGCCGTCGCCCGCGACGGCGGCAGCCTCCTCGACGGGGTCGTGCGCACCGTGGCGAGCGCCCTGCTCATGGGCGCGGCGGCAGGCGTCGCCCACCTGGTCGTCGAGCAGCGCAACGCGGAGCGGCACGCCTCCATCCGGGCCGAGATCGCGGCCAGCGGGGGCCTGCGCCACCGGTTGATGGTGTGACGCCGCCCGTCCTCGTCGGCAGCCGTTCCGGCCGGAAAATTCCGGGAGGACCGACGAAAACCAGGATTCGGCCTCGACACCGCCGTTCAGGACGATAGGGTAGGGACGTCCCGCCCCCCGGGAGCTACGGAGCCCCTGGTTCGCCCAGGGGCTCCGGCGCGTCCAGGCTGTGGTACGGGCGCCGGGCGCCGTGCGGGTGAACGCGACGGGGTAGGTGGTGGCCATGGCCCTCGACGCCGCCCCGGCGGCCCAGACTGCTCCGGTGGCGCTCCCCCTCTCCCGCTCCGAGGAGGCCAAGGCCCGGCAGCTGTCGGCGGCCAAGCGCCGGGCGACCGCCCTGCTGGCCGGCGTCGCCGTCGTCTTCGTCGCATCCACGGTCGCCGCCGGCGACGGCGGGTGGGCCGAGTGGGTGCGGGCCGGCTCGGAGGCGGCCCTGATCGGCGGCCTGGCCGACTGGTTCGCGGTGACGGCGCTGTTCCGCCACCCGCTCGGGGTCCCGGTGCCCCACACCGCCATCGTCCGGGAGCGCAAGGACCAGTTCGGGGCCACCCTGGGCGCCTTCGTCCAGGAGAGCTTCCTCACCCCCGACTCCGTGGCCGAGCGGGTGCGAGCGGCGGCGGTGGCCAGGCGGGCCGCCGACTGGCTGGCGGCGCCGGCCAATGCCGGGCGGGTGGCGGGCCACCTGGCCGACGCCCTGGTGGCGGTGGCCGACCTGGTCGAGGACGAGGAGGTCCACCGCCTGCTGGAGGACGTGGTGCGCGGCCGGCTGGAGTCGGTGGCGCTGGCACCCCTCGCCGGCCGGGCCCTGCGCTTCGCCACCTCGGACGGCCGCCACGACGAGGCGCTCGATGCCGCCGTGAACGGTCTCGACCGCTGGCTCGACGAGCACCGGCTGGAGCTGGCCGAGCGCTTCGGCCGCAGCTCGCCGTGGTGGCTCCCCGGGGCGGTGGAGCACCGCATCTTCGAGCGACTCCTGGACGGCGCCCGCTCGGTGCTGCGGGAGGTGGCCGACGACCCCGGCCACGATCTCCGCCGCCAGCTCGACCAGCGACTGGCCCGCCTGGCCGAGGAACTGGAGACGTCGCCCGAGCTGCGGGAGCGGGGCGAGCGCCTCAAGGCCGAGCTGCTCGAGCAGCCGCAGCTGCGCGACTGGGTGGCGTCGCTGTGGGCCGACGCCAAGCCGCAGCTGGGGGCCCAGGCGGCCGACCCGGCGTCCGCCCTGCGGACGCGGTTGGAGGCGGCGCTGGCGGCCGCCGCCCGCCGGCTAGCCGACGACCCGGCGTTGGTGGGCCGGGCCCAGGAGGGGGTCGAGACCGCCGCCCGCTACGTGGTCCGCCACTTCTCGGGCGAGATCACCCAGCTGGTCGGCGGCACCATCGCCCGCTGGGACGGCGAGGAGACCTCCCGCCGGCTGGAGCTGCTGCTCGGGCCCGACCTCCAGTACATCCGCATCAACGGCACCGTCGTCGGAGGCGCCGCCGGCCTCGGCCTGCACGCCGTGGCCAGGGCCCTCGGATGAGCCCGCCCGGCGCGCCGGCGTCGCTACCCTTGACGGGGATGCCGGCCGACGACGTGGTGCGGCTGGACGGCGTCCGGCGCACCTTCGGCGACGTGGTGGCCCTGGACGGGCTATCGCTGCGGGTCGCCCCAGGGACCGTCACCGTGCTGCTCGGGCCCAACGGCGCCGGCAAGACGACGGCCGTCCGCATGATCACCGGCGCCCTGCCTCCCGAGCACGGGACGGTCGCCGTGTTCGGCCTCGACCCCACCGTCGACGGCGAGAACGTCCGTCGCCGCTGCGGGGTGGTCTCGGCCAGGTCGGCCCTGTACGACCGCCTGTCGGGCTACGACAACCTGCGTTACTCGGCCGAGCTCTACGGGCTCGGGCCGTCGGCGCCAATCGAGGCCAGCGCCGCCCGCTTCGGGATCGACGCCGCCCTGTCCCTGCGGGTCGGCGGCTACTCGACGGGCATGAAGACCCGCCTGGCCCTGGCCCGCGCCGTCCTCCACGACCCCGACCTGCTCCTCCTCGACGAGCCCACGTCGGGCCTCGACCCCGAGTCGTCGCACGCCGTCCTGCGCCTGATCGACGAGATGGCGGCGGACGGCAAGACGGTGGTCATGTGCACGCACCTGCTGCTCGAGGCGGAGGGTCTGGCCGACCAGGTGGTGATGCTGGAGGCGGGCCGCGACCTGGTGTCGGGCTCGCCCGAGGAGCTGGTCGCCCGCTACTGGCCCCACCCCACGGTGGCCGTCGACGCCGAGAACCGGGAGGCGCTGGACGCGGCGGCCGGCGCTCCCGGGGTGCTCGGTTACGAGCGCAACGGCGCGGGGGCCGTGGTCACCGTGGACGACCTGAGCCGCGTGCCCGACCTGGTCGCCGGGCTGGTGGCGGTCGGGGCCCGGCTGCGCCGGGTGACGCCCCACGAGCCGACCCTCGAGGAGCTCTACTTCGCCGTCCGCCGCCGGTCGGCGGACGTCGGGGAGGAGCCGTGAACCGCCGGCGGATCTTGACCGTGGCGAGGACGGACCTTCGCCAGCTCCGCCAGAGCCCGGACTTCTGGGTGCCGATGATGATCCTGGCCGGGTTCTTCTTCGTCGTCGCGCCGGCCGTCCTCCTGTCGCTCATCACGGCGGCCGAGACCTCGCCCGCCATCCAGCGGGTGGCGACGGCCGTCGACGTGCTGCCCTCGGCCGCCCGGGCGGCGGTGGAGGGCAAGACCAGCGACGCCGCCGGGCAGACGTCGTACGCCCTGGCCGTCTACCTCTTCGCCCCGCTGGCCGTGATCGTGCCCATGACCATCTCGACGGCGGTGGGCGCCAACACGCTGGTGGGCGAGAAGGAGCGGGGGACGGGGGAGTTCCTGGCCCACTCGCCGGCCAGCGACCGCGAGCTCTACCTGGGCAAGCTGATCGCCAGCCTCGTGCCCGGCTACCTCACGACGATGGTCGGCTTCGGCGTCTACTCGCTGATCGTGAACCTCATCGTCGGGCCGCGGGTCGGCGGGTGGTTCTTCCCCACGTCCGAGTGGTGGGTGCTGATGGTGTGGGTGGTACCACCGTTCCTGGCCCTCACCCTCTCGGTGGTGCTGCGGCTGTCGGCCCGGGTGAAGAGCTCGGCGGCGGCCCAGCAGGCGTCGGGCCTGGTGACCCTGCCGCTGATCATGGTGTCGTACGCGCAGTCCAGCGGGTTCATCTTCGGGACGACGGCGTCGGGCATCGGCATCGGGCTCCTGGTGTGGGTCGCCGCCGCCGTCGGCCTGGCCCGGGGTGCCCGGGCCGTCACCCGCCCCCGCCTCCTCGGCATCGACGGCCGCCTCTAGCCGCTTCGGCGCCGCCGCCCGGCCGGGGACGTCAGCCGTCGAGGCCGGCGCGGGGGTCGGCGTCGCCCAGGGCGGCGGCCAACGCCTCGACGGCCCGGCGCTGCTCGGGCGTCAGGGTGGGCGGGACGGCGACCTCGACGGTGACCAGCAGGTCACCGGCCGGCGCCCCGCCGGCCGCGGGGACGCCGCGGCCGCGCACCCGGAACGTCCGTCCCGACGGGGTCCCGGGCGGGACCCGCAGGGTGACGGGGTCGTCGAGGGTCGGCACGGTGACGACCGTGCCCAGGGCCGCCTCGGGGAACGTGACGGGGACGGTGACGGTGACGTCGCGACCCTGGCGGCCGAACCGCCGATGGGGCTCGACGCGTACCCGCAGGAGGAGGTCGCCGGCCGGCCCGCCGTCGCCCCCGGGCTCGCCCCGGCCCGGGAGGCGGACGGTCTGGCCGTCGTCGACGCCGGCGGGCACGCGGGCACGCACCGTGCGGGGCGCCTGGCCGTCGCCCCCGGCAAGGGTGACGGACCGGGTGGTGCCCCGGACCGCCTCCTCGAGGGTCAGCGGGAGCTCGGCGACCAGGTCGCGGCCCGGGCGGGGGCGGGGCGGGCGCGGCCCGCCTTCGGCCGTGCCACCGCCGAACACGTCGCCCAGGAGATCGCCGAGGTCGAAGCCGCCGAACCCGAAGCCCCCGCCGTCACCCTCCTCGAAGCGGAACGTGAACCCACCCGGCCCGAACCCCGGCCCGCCGAATCCCGGCCCGCCGAACCCCGGCCCGTCGCCGGGCCCGGGCCCGCCGGCGAAGCCCGACGCCCGCAGCCGGCGGGCCTCGTCGTACTCACGCCGGCGCTCCGGGTCGCCCAGCACGTCGTAGGCGGCCGTGACCTCCTTGAACCGCTCCTCGGCCGCCGGGTCGCCCGGGTTGGCGTCGGGGTGCAGCCGCCTGGCCAGACGCCGGTAGGCGCGGTTCAGCTCCTCGTCGCTCGCCGTCCCGGGGACGCCGAGCACGTCGTAGTAGTCCTTCTCCAGCCACTCGGCCCGAACCGCCATGGCGCGATCGCCCTCCTGCCAAACCTGAGTCGTCCATTGTCAACCCTGGCCCGCCGACCACCATTCCCGGCCGGGGGCCTCGGGCCCGGAGAAGGGGCACCCGCCGGGGGCGGGGCTCAGCCGGGTGAGGAAGGCTCCTGGCCGGCGGCGAGCACCCGTTCCAGGGCCGCCCGCACCGGGTCGACCTCGTCGGGGTGGATGTGGACGGCGAAGTGCTCCTGGATGCCGCGCAGGTGGACGGGGCGCGCCCGGCGGAGGCGGGTGAGACCCTCGGGCGTGAGCGCGGCGAAGGCACCCCGGCGGTCGGT
Organism: Acidimicrobiales bacterium; assembly: GCA_035540975.1. NCBI lineage: Bacteria > Bacillati > Actinomycetota > Acidimicrobiia > Acidimicrobiales > Acidimicrobiales bacterium. The sequence continues at coordinate 10,582 of DATLFN010000102.1, read as the reverse complement.
CGGGCAGGCCTGGCGCTCGATGACGCCGGCCGCCACCATGCGGTCGACCAGCCGGGTGATGCCGCTGCGGCTGAGCAGCAGGCGTGACGCCAGGTCGCTCAACCGGAGCCGGTGCTCGGGCGAGCGCTCCAGGTGGAACAGCACCTCGTACCAGGTGAGCGGCAGGTCCTGCTCGGCCTGCAGCTCGTGGTCCAGGCGGTCGACCACGCTGGCGTGGGCCCGGATGAACGCGCGCCAAGCGGCGAGCCGTGGCTCGTCGGGCGTCTCTGCCACGTCCCCACTCTAACCGGCGGAATAAGTTGCCTTAGCAACTGTTGAGAGTTACAGATTCCCGACCTCCAAGGAGCATGCCATGACCACCGCCACCGCATCCCGTGTCCTCGACGGCGTCGCGCTTCCCGCCCCCGGCACCTGGGTCATCGACCCGTCGCACTCCAGCGTCGAGGTCGTCGCCCGCCACATGATGATCTCGAAGGTGCGGGGCCGGTTCGCCGACTTCTCCGGCCGCATCGTCGTCGGCGAGCGGCCCGGGGACTCGTCCGTCGAGGTCACGATCGACGCCGCCAGCATCGACACGGCCGACGCCCGCCGCGACGAGCACCTCCGCGCCGCCGACTTCCTGGACGTGGCCGACCACCCCGAGATCACCTTCCGCAGCACGTCGATCCGTCCCGGCCGGCGCGGTCACTGGGACGTGACCGGGGACCTCACCCTGCGGAGCGTCACCCGGCCCGTCAGCCTCGACGTGGAGCTGGAGGGCATCGGCGCCGCCTACGGGGGCCCCCGGGCGGTCTTCTCCGGCGTTACCGAGGTGGACCGTGAGGAGTTCGGCCTGACCTGGAACATGGCCCTCGAGACGGGCGGCGTGCTCGTCGGGCGCCAGCTCAAGATCGAGCTGAGCATCCAGGCCGTCCCCGAGACCGCCGGGCAATAGCCGCTCAGCCGCTCAGCCGCTCAGCCGCCCCCCGCCACGCCCCCCCACCGGTGGCGGGAGCGGTGAGCGGCTCGTCCTCCAGGTCGTCCACGGCCACGGCGACCAGCACGGCGGTGACGGCGACGGCGGCCGCCACGGCGACGATCCCCAGCCGCCGGTGCGATTCCGAGCGCTCGGTGTCGACCACCACCGTGCCCGCCGCCCGGTCGTGCAGGCCGCGGCGGCGGTCGTCGGCCAGCAGCCAGCCGTAGACGGTGAGGACCCAGAAGGCGCCCACGGCGGCCACGCCCAGGGCCACGTCGACCACCAGGCCGGCCAGGGGCACGACCGCCCGGGTCGCCGCCTGCCACAGGGTGGGCAGGGCGCCCGTGTGGGCGTCGGCGACGCGTGCCCCGAGGGCCAGCTTCCCCAGGGTCTGGCCCCGGGTCGCCGTCATCCCGACGACGTAGGTCAGGTAGACGGCGGTGCTGACGACGGCGGCGGCGGCGGCGTCGAGCGGGGCGAGGGCGAAGGCGGCGAGCTGGAAGGCGGCGCCGTCCACCAGTGCGCCCCCGAGGCGCTGGCCCGGGGTGGCGAGCGCCGCCTGCTCCGCGTCGCCTTCTCCGGGCCCGCCGTCCTCCACCCGGGCGACGGTAGCGGGATGCCGGCACCGGCGACGGGGAAGGAAGCCCGGATGGAGACGCCCGCGCCGGGAACGCTCGTCGTGTGGTCCGACCTCGCCTGCCCGTGGTCCCACGTGGCGGTGGCCCGGCTCCACCGCGTGCGGGCCGAGCTGGAACTGGTCGACGACGTCGTGCTCGACCACCGGGCCTTCCCCCTCGAGGTGCTGAACGAGCGGGGGACGCCCAAGCCCATCCTCGACGCCGAGATCCCGGTGGCCGGGGCGCTGGAGCCGGGCGCCGGCTGGCAGATGTGGCGGCGCCCCGAGTGGCAGTACGCGGGCACCGTCCTGCTGGCGCTGGAGGCGGTCCAGGCGGCCAAGGAGCAGTCGCTGCGGGCCTCGGAGGCGCTGGACCGGGCACTGCGGGTGGCGCTGTTCGGCCGCAGCCGTCCCATCGGCCTGCGCCACGTCGTGCTCGACGTGGCCGGGTCGTGCCCCGAGGTCGACGCCGGCGTGCTGGCCAAGGCGCTGGACGCCGGCACCGCCCGGCGCACCCTGATGGACCAGGCCGAGAAGGCCGCCACCGACGGCGTCCAGGGATCGCCCCACCTCTTCCTCCCCGACGGCACCGATGCCCACAACCCGGGCGTCGAGCTCCACTGGGAGGGGGAGAAGGGCCGGGGCTTCCCGGTGATCGACGCCGACGACCCGTCCGTGTACGGCGACCTCCTCCGCCGGGCGGCCGTCCCCGCCGGCGGGTGAGCGCGGGACCGAATGGCCCCCTGAGGGGGCAGGCACCACCATGGGGCCGTGCTGCAGGTACGTGACCTGGAGGTCGAGGTGGGTGGGCGGCTGGTGGTCTCGGGCGCCACCTTCTCCGTGCGCGCCGGCGAGAAGGTGGGACTGGTCGGCCGCAACGGCGCCGGCAAGACCAGCACGCTCGCCGTCCTGGCCGGCGAGGCCCCCCCGGCCGGCGGCACGGCCCTGCGCCGCGGCTCCCTCGGCTACCTGCGCCAGGAGGCCCGACCGGCGGGCAGCGGCGTGGACGCCACCGCCCTGTCCCACGTGCTGTCGGGACGCGGCCTGGACGAGGCGGCCCAGCGCATCGAGAAGCTGCGCATCGCCATCGAGGAGGACCCGTCGGCGCGCAACGTCGAGCGCTTCAGCCGGGCCGAGGACGCCTTCAACGACGCCGGCGGCTACGCCGCCGAGTCCGAGGTCCGCCGCATCGTGGCCGGGCTGGGCCTCGCCCCCGACCGCATCGACCTGCCCGTGCAGATGCTCTCGGGCGGCGAGCGCCGCCGGGTGGAGCTGGCCCGGATCCTCTTCGCCGGCAGCGACCTGCTCCTGCTCGACGAGCCCACCAACCACCTCGACACCGACGCCGTCGCCTGGCTCATGGGGTTCCTCCGCTCCTACCGGGGCGCCCTCCTGGTCGTCAGCCACGACCTCGCCCTCCTCGACGAGGCCATCACCCGCATCCTCCACCTCGACGAGGGGGACGTCGTCGCCTACAAGGGCACCTACAGCCAGTACCGGACCGCCCGCCGGCGGGACGAGGAGCGCCTGGCCCGGCTGGCCGAGCGCCAGGCGGGGGAGATCGCCCGCCTCAGCTCCCTGGCCGACTCGATGCGGGGCCAGACGCAGCGGCGGGCGAGGGCGGCCAAGTCCATCGACGCCCGGGTGTCACGGCTGGAGGCGGGCGCCGTGAGCGGGCCGACGCGCGAGCGCCGCTACCGCATGCGCTTCCCGCCCGCCCCGCCGTCGGGCCGCCTCGTGCTCTCCGCCGCCGGCGTCACCAAGGCCTACGGCGGACCGCCCGTGCTCGACGACGTGTCGCTCGAGGTCGAGCGGGGCCAGCGCCTGCTGGTGATGGGGCTCAACGGCGCCGGAAAGACGACCCTCCTGCGCATCATGGCCGGCGTCACCGATGCGGACCGGGGCGACGTGCGGCTGGGCCACGGCGTGTCCGGCGGGTACTACGCCCAGGAGCACGAGGGGATCCAAGGCGGGAAGGACGTCATCTCCCACCTGCGGGAGGACTGCGCCCTCGGCGACCAGGAGCTGCGCAACCTGCTGGGGATGTTCGGCCTGGTGGGCGACATCGCCTTCCAGGACGCCGGCACGCTCTCGGGCGGCGAGAAGACCAAGCTGTCGCTCGCCCAGCTGGTCGCCGGGCGCCACAACCTCCTCTTCCTGGACGAGCCGACCAACAACCTCGACCCGCCGTCGAGGGAGGCGGTGGCCGAGGCGCTGGCCGCCTGGCCCGGCGCCATGGTCCTGGTGAGCCACGACGCCGCCTTCGTGGAGGCGCTGGCGCCCCACCGGGCCCTCCAGCTGCCCGAGGGCACGGTGGACTGGTTCAGCGACGACCTGCTCGAGCTGGTCGAGCTGGCCTGAACGCGACGGCGCCGGGGACCTGCGCCCCGAAGGGGCAGGTACCCGGCGACCGGGGACCTTCAGCGCGACCGGAGGCGGCGGCGCTCGGCCCGGGTGAGGCCGTCGTCGGGGCCGGAGGCCAGGGGGGCGTCGTCGCCGCCGGGGTCGGCGGCGGTGAACCGCCGGTCGGCCCCGGCGGAGGTGGTGGGGGCGACGTCGCCGTCGGCGTAGCCGGCGGGCACGCGGTCGTCCTCGCCGCGGTCACGGTCGAGGACGGTGGTGGCGGGCGTGTCACCGGTGCTCACGGGGTCGAGCCGGCTGTCCCGGGCCCGCTCCTCGGCTCGCTGGAGCTCGCGGCGGTGGTGCTCGGCCTCGGCCCGCGCCTGCGCCTCGGGGCCGACGCTGGGGTCGGCGGCCCGGGCCAGGAGCTTGGCGTGCCAGCGCTCCCCCAGGACGCCGCCGACCAGGGAACCCAGCAGCATGGCGAGCAGCGAGCCGAGCCCGGCGACCGTCGCCACGTCCTCCCACTCCTCGCCCGAGGTGGGGATGCCCACGTTGCGAAGGTTTCGGAGGATGTCGTCGCCGTCGGTGAACACGTTGACCAGCCCGGTGACCCCGACGGCGACCAGCAGGCCGAGCACGAACACCATCACGCCGTTGGTGGCGCCCGCCCGGCGGGCCATGCGCCCGGCCACGTAGCCCCCGAACAGGTAGCACACGAGCAGGACACCGGCGACGATGGCGCCGCCCGTGGTGCCCAGGCCCCGCCACTCGTTGGCGGTGAGGTCGGTGTCGAGGCCGGCGGACTCGGCGACGGCGGCGGTGATCGCCAGCAGCACGGCGAACGCCCCGTACGCCACGAGCACGCCGGCCAGGACGCTGACCAGCGAGACGCGTCCCAGGCCGGCGTGGTGCGCCAGCGCGGCCCGATCCCCCCGGGTCTCCACGACGTGCGCCCTCGTGTGTGCCATGGCTGCCTCCTCAGTGCCTGTGGCTGGGACTTCCCCCCGCCCCCGGCGCGGGAAACGGCTACCGGGCCCGGGCCAGGGTGCGCTCGGCGGCCCGGAGGTGGTGGGCCCCGGCGTGCACGCCGGCCCGGGCCACGTCGAGGGCGCTGACGTGCTCGCCGCCGGGGAGGCGGCCCGGCCGGGCCCACTCGGAGGCGGAGGCGCCCTCGACGGCGGCGGCGAGGACGCCGGCGGCCACCGCCACCCGGTCCAGCACGACGTCGAGCGCAGGCTCGCCGGCGGCGGGCGGCGGCCCCGGGTCGAGGTCGACGGTGGGGTCGTCGGCCGTGAGGACGCGGCCGAGGGCGCCGGCGGCGGCGGCCATCCCCGCGGCGGCGGCGAGGGCGTGGCCGGCGGCGGACGGGCCGCCACCCGCCGGCCGGCGGTGGACGATGGCGGGGTCCTCGTCGTCGGGCCGGACGAGCAGGGCGCGGAAGCGCCGGGGGAACGACCGGGCCGCCACGGCGGCGTCCGACGGGCTCACCGTTGACGGGTCGAACCCGCACTCCGGGCAGCGCCCGCCCGCCGAAGCCATGCCGCTACCGTACGCCGGTGCCCGCCAGCGTCGCCCCCGGGGTGGTCGAGATCGACACCCGCCTGGGTGGATGGGACCGGGTCACCGCCGGCTACCTGATCGAGGGGCCGGCGCCGGTCCTGGTGGAGACGGGGAGCCAGACGTCGGTGCCCACCCTGCTCGCCGCCCTCGAGGCGCTGGGCGTCGGCGCCCGCGACCTGGCCGCCGTGGTGGTCACCCACGTCCATCTGGACCACGCCGGCGGGGTGGGCGACGTCGCCCGTGCCTTCCCGACCGCCACCGTCCACGTCCACGAGAAGGGGGCCCGCCACCTGGCCGACCCGTCCCGCCTGGTGGCGTCCGCCGGGCAGGTCTACGGCGACCTCCTCGACGCTCTCTACGGCCGCCTCGAGCCCACGCCGGCCGAGCGCATCCGGGTCCTCGGCGACGGCGACCAGATCGTCGTCGGGCCCGGCCACACCCTCACCGCGGTGGACTCGCCGGGCCATGCCAAGCACCACCTGGCCGTGCACGACTCCGGGAGCGGGCTCCTCTTCGCCGGCGACGCCGTGGGCGTCCGCCTCCCCGACGCCGGCGTGCTGCGCCCGGCCACGCCGCCGCCCGACTTCGACCTCGACCTGGCCCTGCACTCGCTGCGCCGCTTCGCCGAGCGCCGGCCGGCCGGCATCGCCCTGGCGCACTACGGCCTGGTGCCCTCCCCGGCCACGGTGCTGGAGGAGGCGGCCGAGACGCTCAGCCGCTGGGCCGCCGTGGCCGAGCGGGCGTGGCGGGACGGCCGGGACGTGGCCGCCGCCCTGGACTCCGCCTTCGCCGCCGACCTGGTCGGCGTCGACGGCTCGCACCAGGAGAAGCTGGAGACCCTCAACGGCGTCCACTCCAACGCCGCCGGGCTGCGCCGCTGGTTGGAGAAGCGGGAGGGCGTGCCCGCCGAGGGCGGCCCGGGGCGTGCGGTATGACGGTCGAGGCCGTGGTCTTCGACTGGGGCGGCACGCTGGCCGAGTACGCCGGCATCGAGATGATCGACATGTGGCGGATGGCGGCGCGGCACCTGGCGCCCGACCGGGAGGAGGAGGTGCTGGCCCGGCTGGTGGCCGTCGAGGAGGCGTCGTGGGCCCGCATCGCCGTCGACCAGCGCAGCACCACCCTCTCCTCTCTGTTGTCGAGCGCCTCGGCGGACCTCGGCCTCGACGTGGCGGAGGCGGTGCTCGAGGAGGCGGCCACCCACCACCTCGACTCGTGGACGCCCCACGTCCGCCACGACCCCCACGCCGTTCCCACCCTGCGGGCGCTCCGCCAGGCGGGCCTCGGGATCGGGCTCCTCTCCAACACCCACTGGCCCCGCTCGTTCCACGAGCACTTCCTCGAGCGGGACGGGCTGGCCGCGCTCATCGACGTCCGCTGCTACACCAGCGAGCTCGACTACACCAAGCCCCATCCCGAGGCGTTCCGGGCGGTGCTCGACGGCCTGGGCGTCGCCGAACCGTCGCGGGTCGTCTTCGTGGGGGACCGCCCGTACGACGACGTCTTCGGCGCCCGGTCGATCGGGATGCGGGCCGTGCTGCGCCCGAACCCGCTGGTCCCCGGCTTCGACGTGGCTCCCGATGCGACCATCCAGGATCTCCCCGAGCTGGTCGCACTAGTCCGAACTTGGCATGGCGGCGTTCCGAAACAGCCCGTTATACCCGGGCCGAAGTCGGCGTAATCGGGATCTTCGGGACGGGCCGCAACTCTTACTTGACGAGAAGTGATCACTCCCCCATCCTTTGGCACACCGGCGCCGATCGGGCCTGGTTGTCATAACCGGGGAAACTCTTCGAGACAGGTGGGACTGTGAAAAAGAGGAAGTTCGCTGTTCGTCTAGTCGCCAGCGCGGCGGCCTTGTGCCTGACCGCCACGATCGCCGGGCCCAGCCCGGCCGGGGCCCAGAGCGCCGAGGGAGTGGGGACCTCCAGGGCGTCGCACACGCTCCTCGGCCTCCAACTCGGGAACGCCGGTGCGCTCCTGAACCTCGGCGTCCTCGCCGACTCCGCCCAGAGCACCATCGACGTCGAGCAGGGGCCGGCCCACGCGGTCAGCACCCTGGTGCCCGTCTCCCTGGCCTCGGGCCTGCTGCCCGGCCTCAGCAACCTGGTGTCCGCCCTGCCGACGTTCGAGTCGCGCACCCCGGGCGGCAACCCCAACGTCAGCGGCTCCGCCCTCGACCTCGGCGGCCCGTCGGGTCTCCTGGGCCTGCCGCTCGGCCTCCTCGGCGGCTCGCTCATCCCGACCAGCCTGACCTCGGCGCTGGACGCCGACGGCGCCCGCTCCGGCCTCGACGCCAAGCTCGCCGACCTGTCGCTGGTCAGCGGCCTGCTGCAGATCGTCAGCGTCAACAACAAGATGGGCACCGCTGCCGCCCTGCCCGCCGCCAACGGCACCCGGGCGCTCGGCATCGACGCCATCTCGCTGCTGAGCCTGGGCGACCTCCTGGCCGGCCTCAACCTCGACCTGGCCGAGCTGCCCCTCGGCGTCGTCAGCGGTCTGCTCGAGACGCTGAACGTGCCCCTCGCCCTGCCGACGGGAGCCGCCGACCTCCAGTCGGCCGTGGACGGGCTGCTCACGACGATCACCGGCATTTTGGGCCAGGTCGCGGGCGACAACGCCCTGCTGAGCTCGATCGTCGGCGACGTGCCGGCCATCGAGGGCCTGCTCGGCGGCCTGCCCCTCGCCCTGCCCCTCAACGGCCTCAACCTCACCGACGTCAGCTCGCTGAACCTGCCCCTGGGCACGGTCGAGGGCCTGCTGACCACCCTCCAGGACACGCTGACCAACCTGCTCGGCACCGCCCTGAACCTGCTGGACGACCTGACGCTGCTGAAGCTCGACGGCGCCACCATCGGTGCCACGACCAAGGCCACCGACTCGCTGGCCTCGTCGGTCGCCGACGTCACCGGCAAGCTCGGCGGCCTCACGGTCCTCGGCATCCAGCTGCCGGGCGTCGACCTGCTCTCCATCGGCGAGCTGCTGAACGGCGTCACCTCGACCCTCGGCAACGTGCTGTCGGTCATCGACCCCTCGCTGAAGGACCTGGTCCACGTCGGCGTCCTCGAGAAGGCCACCAGCCTCACCACCGCCAACGGGTACAACCAGGCCCTGGCCGGCATCGACGTGCTGAACGTCAAGATCACGCCGCCGGCGATCCTGCAGAACCTGGTCGCCACGCTGACCGGCAACACGGGCCTGTCGTCGCTCGGCAAGCTCCAGGCCGCCGGGGTCGCCAACCCGCTGGGTGAGCTTCCCCTCCTCGGCAGCGGCGCCCTCAACCTGGGCAACCTGCTGAACCTGCCGGCCACGGTGGGCGCCCTCACCCAGGGCCTCACCCTGAAGGTGGGTTCGGTCCAGTCGGCATCCCAGTTCAAGCTGGCCTCCGCCCCGGCGCCCGCCGTCGCGGCCGCTCCGGTCCCCGTGGCCGAGCTGCCCCGCACGGGTGGCGACACCCGCACCCTCGGCATCCTGGCCGCCGGCATGGCCGTGCTCGCCCTGGGCGTGCGCCGCTGGGCCCGTCGCCCCGAGATGGACTGAGATGAAGTGACCGCCGGTCTCGGCGGATGAGGAAGGGGCCCTCGGGGGCCCCTTCCTCGCGCGTGGGCCCGAGTCGCCGTCCGGTACGCTCGGGTGTTCCCGGAGGGGTGCGAGAGCGGCCGAATCGGACGGTCTCGAAAACCGTTGTGGGGGCAACCTCACCGTGGGTTCAAATCCCACCCCCTCCGCTGACTGACCTGGGCTTTCGCACGAAGGCCCAGGTCAGCGGCATGTTCGGCGGCGGTCGGGCAGTGTCCATTGCAGCCATCGGCGAGCCCCCGGACCGCCGCATGGACAACGCTGGCGTCAGCGCGGTTCCGGCGGCTACCGGTCCGCCTCGGTGGGCTCCTCGCCCAGCGGGTGGTCCTCGCCGCCGCCGCCCTCCTCCGGGCCCTCCTCCCGGCCGGCGATGAACGCCTGCTCGGGCTCGGCGCCGGGGCCGAGGAGGACGTCGAGGAGGTCGTCGTGGGGCCGACCGATGACGTGGGCGCTCATGGACGGGTCCTTCCCCCAGGCCGGCGCTTCCTAGACGACCACGGCGGCACGCGCTGCTGCGGCCCGGCGACGGACGTCCCGCCCGGGCTCTTGTGCCCACGAGGGGGTGGGAGAGCGGCCGAAGCGGACGTTGTCGCGAACCGTCCTGAGGCCCGCCTCACCGTGTCAGATCCGACCCCCTCGGCCCGGTGGCGCGTGCCGGCCGTCCCGTGCGGGCGGGCCGGCGCCGGCCGGCGAAGAAGGCGGTGAGGAGGGCGCCCGCCTCGTCGGCCAGCACTCCGTGCGTGACGTCGACGGCGTGGTTCAGTCTGGGATCGGCGCACAGGTTGTAGAGCGACCCGCAGGCGCCCGCCTTGGGGTCGGCGGCGCCGAACACCACACGCGCGACCCGGGCGGCGACCAGAGCACCGGCGCACATGGGGCACGGCTCCAGCGACACGACCAGGGTGAGGGCGTCGAGCCGCCACGTTCCCAGCGCCCCGGCCGCGTCGCCGAGCGCCAGCACCTCGGCGTGGGCCAGCGGGTCCTGTGCCCGCTCCCGCTCGTTGTGGCGGCGGGCCACCACCTCGCCGCCGACCAGGGCCACCGCGCCGACGGGGACGTCGCCGTGCCGGGGAGCGAGGGCGGCCTCGGCGAGGGCCAGCCGCATCGCCTCCTCGTCGGTCACGGCGCCGACCGTAGCGGCCGCCCCCGCCGCTTCCGCCAGGAACCAACGTCCGGGAAGGTGATCGCGGCGGCGGTGGCGAATCTTGCGTGGATCCGTCCGGGCGGCGCTGGGGCCGTCCGGTCGGCAACGGGCGAGGGAGCGGCTTGCTTCGTCAGGGGTGGGGAGCGAGGAAGAATCCGGGCGCGGCGGTCGCCGTGCTGTTCGTGGTGAGCGTCCTCGCCGCCTGGACGCGCCCCACCGACGGCGCCCCGCCTCCGACGGCGGCCCGCACCGAGCCCGCCGTGGTCCCCGCGCCCCAGCCGGTGGTCGCTGAGGGGCCGGAGCCGTCGCCCGTTCCCGCCGCCGAGCCTGCCCCCGCCGCCCCGCCGGCCGTGGTCGAGGCGGTGATGACGCCGCCCCCGCC
>DATLFN010000101.1 GCA_035540975.1 Acidimicrobiales bacterium | reverse complement strand
GCCCTGGTGGCGCCCGCCCGCCAGTTGGCCACCCGTCCGGCCTCGGGCGGGACGTGGGCGGTGATCGTCGGCATCAACGACTATCCCGGCCAGGGCAGCGACCTCCGGGCGGCCGTCAACGACGCCACGGACATGGACATGGCGCTGGCCGGCATGGGCGTGCCGGCCGAGAATAGGCTCGTCCTCCTCGACGGCCAGGCCACGGCCTCTCGCATCCGGGAGGCCATCGGGTGGCTGGCGTCGCGGGCCGGGCCCGACGCCACCGCCGTGTTCTTCTACGGCGGCCACGTCCGCAAGCTGGGGCCGCTCACCGAGGCGATCGTGGCCGCCGACGGCGGGCTGATCGACGATCGGCAGCTGGAGGAGCACCTGTCGCACGTGGCCGCCCGGCGGGCGTGGATCGCCATGGCGTCGTGCTTCGGCGGCGGGTTCACCGAGGTGCTGGCGCCGGGGCGGGTGCTCACCGGGGCGGCGCCCGCCGACGCCCTCGCCTACGAGACGACCGAGTACGGCCGGTCGTTCCTCGTCCAGTACATGGTGCGGGAGGCGATGATCGAGAAGCGGGCGGCGTCGTCCGTGCAGGCCGCCTTCTCCTACGCCACAGCCGAACTGGCCCGCCGTCACCCGACCCGCCTCCCGGTGCAGGTCGACCTCGCCGGGGGGCCGCTCGACCTGCGCCCGCTCGTCGCCGCCGCGTCCGCCACTCCGCCGCTGGCGCCTCCGGCCCCCGCCGTCCCGACGCCGTCCACCACGGCGCCGTGCCGGCGCGTGCTGCTGGTCCTCGGCTGCAGCGGCTGAGCGGCCTTCCTAAGGGGAGACGGGCGCCTCGACCGGAGGGTGGACGGCGACGGCGCCGGGCGCCTCGCACACGATCTCCTGGCCGTCCTCGAAGACCAGCACCGTCCGGTTGTCGGGGTGGGGGCGGACGTGGATGGCGAGGAACTGTTCGAAGTCGTCGAACACGCTGATCGACCCGCGAGGCGGCGGGGTCAGCCAGTGGATGACCACCACCCCGGTCGAGAAGTGCACCCCCTCGAGGACGATGCCGGTGCCCGAGACGCCGGAGACGTCGAAGTCACGCCGCATCGTGAACCGGCGCATCCCGTGCGGCGCTCGTTTCACCGTTGCACCTCCTTGCCAGACCTCTCGGCGCTGCCGCCCCGGACCTGAGCGCGACGCCACCGGTACGGCGGAGGGAGTGGGATTTGAACCCACGGTGGCTTGCGCCACACACGCTCTCCAGGCGTGCCGATTCGGCCGCTCTCGCATCCCTCCCGGGACGGGAAGGCTATCCTGCCCGAACGGACGGTCGCCCCGTGCGGCGGTCGGGTCCTGCGCAACGGCGCCCCGTGAACCGAGTCAGGGCCGGAAGGCAGCAGCTCTCAGCGGTAGGTGCGGTGTGCCGCAGTCAGCCTGACCGCCGCACCGGGTGACCGTCCCGCTGCGGTCGTCGTGGTGTGCCAACCCCTCGGTAGTGTTCGGGCGTGGCCGACGACGAGGTGCCCTTCCGGTCGCTGTACCGGCGCTTCCGGCCCCAGCGCTTCGCCGACGTCCGGGGCCAGGAGCACGTCGTGCGGGCCCTCACCAACGCCGTGCGCGAGGACCGGGTGGGGCACGCCTACCTGTTCAGCGGCCCCCGGGGGACGGGCAAGACGTCCACCGCCCGCATCCTCGCCAAGGCGCTGAACTGCGAGGAGCGCCAGGGGGGCGAGCCGTGCGGGCGGTGCGCGTCGTGCGTGGCCGTCGAGCAGGGCACGTCGCTGGACGTCCACGAGCTGGACGCCGCGTCGAACAACGGGGTGGACGCCATGCGGGACCTGGTGTCCCGGGCCGCCCTGGGCACCCCCGGGCGGCGCAAGGTCTACATCGTCGACGAGGTCCACATGCTCTCGACGGCGGCGTCCAACGCGCTCCTGAAGACGCTGGAGGAGCCGCCCCAGCACGTCGTCTTCGTGCTCGCCACCACCGACCCGCAGAAGGTCCTGCCCACCATCCGCAGCCGCACGCAGCACTTCGAGTTCCGCCTCCTGGGCGGCGAGGTGCTCACCTCCCTCCTCCAGGACGTCAACGGCCGGGCCGGGCTCGGCGTGGCGCAGGAGGCGATCGACCTGGTCGTGCGGCGGGGGAAGGGCTCGGCGCGCGACGCCCTGTCGGTGCTGGACCAGGTGGCGGCGGCCGGCGAGGTGGAGGACGAGGCGCCGGCCACGGACGAGGTGGTCGAGGCCCTGTGCGAGCGGGACGGCGGGCGGGCGCTGGTCGCGGTCGCCCAGGCCGCCGCCGCCGGCCGGGACCCCCGTCGGCTGGCCGCCGACCTGGTCGACCACCTGCGCAACGCCTTCCTGCTCACGCAGGCGCCGGCCCTGGTCGCCCTGCCCGACGACGCCCGCCACCACGTCGCCGAGCAGGCCCGCCGCCTCGGCCCGGCCTTCCTGGTGCGGGCCGTCGAGGTGCTGGGCCGGGCCCAGGTGGACATGCGGGAGGCGCTCGACCCCCAGATCACCCTCGACGCGGCGCTCGTCCGCCTGGCCCGCCCCGAAGCCGACACGTCGATGGCCGCCCTCCTGGAGCGGGTGGAGCGCCTCGAACGGGCCCTGCCCGCCGGCGGTGCCGCCCCGGCGCCCGCGCCGGCCGACGGTGCCGTTCCGTCCCCGCCGTCGCGTCCGAGGGGCGCGCCGTCCCAGCCCCCGCCGCCTGCGCCCCCGCCCCCGCCCGGGCGCGGCGCGCCCCTCGGACGCGACGGCGGGGACGG
>DATLFN010000100.1 GCA_035540975.1 Acidimicrobiales bacterium | reverse complement strand
CCTGCTTTGCAAGCAGGGGGTCGTGGGTTCGAGTCCCATCGTCTCCACCACGAAGTTCGTGTCGGGCCCCGTCGGCCCGTCACCGGATCGGCTCGTGCCCTCGGCGTGCCGTCCCGGGATGGGCTCTCGCAAACCCATGGTTGGCAACGGGAGCGCACAGGCGGCCCCGTGCGCCTCACAGGGCGGCCGGGCCCCGGCGTCCCGAGGCCGAGAGGCGGCGCAGCCGGCGGCGGGCGGCCTCGGCCCACCGTGGCGCCACCGCCGGGTGGGCGGCGACCTGCGCCAGCAGGTCGGCGTCGTCGGTGTGCGTGGCCTCGGCCAGCTCGACGACCGTCAGCCGCTGCTCGGGCCGGGAGACGACCTCGACCTCGTCGCCGGGGGTGACCGTGCCCTCCTCCACGATGCGCAGGTAGGTGCCGTAGCGGCCGACGACGTCGAACAGCTCCACGAAGTCGGCCGTGCCCATCCGCATGCCGAGCTTGAAGCACGGGGACCGCGGCTCGCTCACCTCGAGCACGCACGTGCCGACCCGCCACCGCTCGCCCACCTCGGCGTCGCGCAGGTCGTAGCCGTCGACGGTGAGATTGTCGCCGAACGTTCCCGGGCCCAGCTCCACGCCCAGCTTCTCGGACCACCACCGGTAGTCGTCCGCCCCGTAGGCGTAGACCGCCTTGTGGGTCCCGCCGTGGACCCGCCGGTCGGCCTGGTCGTCACCGGCGAGGTTCACGCCGGAGACCTCGACGGGCCCGTCCACTGGCTCCTTCCAGATGCCGGAGCGCACCTTGCGACCGTGCCATTCGACGGTGCGCGGCTTGCCCACGTTCACCGACACGACGCGCACCGTCATGGCTGCGACGCTACGGCGGGACGGGGCCGGGCGCCGGGGCTGGTGCGGTCAGGCGGTGCGGGCCCGGCTGCGGCGGACGAGGACGGCGCCCGTGGCGATGGCACCGGCGCCGACGGCCACCATGCCGGCGATGTCGCCGCCGGTGACCGGCAGGGTGTCGCCGCCGCTCGAGCGGGTGATCGACTCGCCGAGCACCCTGGTGGGCACCTCGCGGCTCAGGTTCTCGCTCATGACCTGGGGCGGGTTCCCGCCGGGGTACGCGGGCACCGTCTGGGCTCCGGCCGCCACGGGCAGGGACAGCGCGAGGACGGCTCCCCCGGCCGCCAACACCTTCGGGAGCCACGCTGCGGTCACCATCTTGCCTACCCCCTCGAACGCCTCTCGGGCCCATTGTACCGGGCCGGACGGGACGAAGCGACACACGGTGCGCGGTTCACCACGCAACGTCGCGGCGGGGCCCGCTCTCCCACGACCGGCCCTCGGCCGACCACGCCACCGGCGGGAACCGGCCCGAGGGCTCCACGGTCAGCCGGCGCAGCTCGGACGGCAGCCGGAAGCGGACGACGGCCGTCACCGTCTGGCCCCGGTCGACGCGGATCTCCCACGCCACGACCGTGGTCGGCCCGTCGGGACCGGCTGCCGCCAGCGCCGGGTCGCCCTCGACCTGGACGTCGGTGGCGAACGCCGGGAGGTTGACGCTCACCAGCCCGCGGTAGGCGCCGGGCGGGAGGTCCTCCAGGCCCCGGTGGCCGCCGCCCGCGACGTACCTGTTCTCGCCCTCCGGGACCGTGTTGCGCATGGTGACCCCCAGCTCGACGGCGTGGCCGCCGCCGCCGGCCGACGTCTCCACGTCGAGGGCGGCGTCGACGTCGAGGAAGGGGTCGAGCTTGTTGCCCCCCCGGTTGAGGACGGCGACGGACAGCGAGCGCTCGGTGAGGGCACCGGTCACGCCGGCCGCCTCCCACATCGCGTGGTCGCCAGGGTGGCGCGACCAGGCCAGCAGGTGGCGGCCCGCCGCCATCTCCCCGAAGGCGGTGGCCAGCGCGCCGACGTCGCCCTCCTGGCTCTGCACGGCGTCGAGGGTGGCGGCGGCGATGAGGCCCAGCATCTCCCGCCGGGCCGCCTGGGCCTCGTCCCCCCCCTCGTCGATGCCGGCGTACTGGTCGTGGAGGAGCAGCGAGAGCACGTCGTCCGCCGAGACCGTCACGTCCCCCGCCGCCACCGGCCCGGTGGACGTGAGCAGGCCGCGGAGGGCGACCGGGTCGACCATCACCACGCCCTCCACCTCCTCGCCCTCCCGCGCCCGCCACATGGCCGCGGCCAGCTCGGCGTTGGCGGCGAAGCGCGGCGACGCGGCGAGGTTGCGCCACTCCCGGTTGGGCTCCATCCATCCCCAGCGGGCGGCGAGGTCGGCGTCGGCGATCGGCGGCGCCTCCTCCGGCGCCAGCAGGAGCTCGGGGGCGGGCCGGAAGCCGCCGAGCGACAGGGTGCCGTCGGCGAAGGTCAGCAGGCCGATGCTGAGGAACATCCCCGAGCCGGCCCGCATCTCGGCGTTGTTGGCGCCGATGACGAGGTAGGTACGCGGGCCGGCCAGGAGGTCGGCCAGCCCGGTGGCGACGACGGCACCCCGCCCCATGGCGTCGCGCACCTCGCCGAGCCGCTCGACCAGCTCGGCCCGCCGCTCGGCCAGCGGGTCGACCAGGGCGCGGCCGGGCCCGAGGTCGACGGCGGCCAGCCGGCGTTCGAAGCGCGCCGCCGCCGTGCCGAGCCGGCGGAGCAGGGCGACGCGTTCGGGGCCGGTGTCGCGGGGCTGGGCCAGCGCTTCCTGGGCCTCCTCGACGGCTTGCGTCCCGATCGCGGCGATGTCGTCGGCCGCCCCGGCCAGGGCACGCGCCGAGCGGACCTGGCGCCCGACGACGGGCAGGACCCGCAGGGGGAGCACGGCCGGGTTGTCGAGGCCCCGCCGGGCCCGGCGGAAGGCGTCGCCCGCCTGCCGCAGCGGGGCCAGGGCCGTCCCGTCGACCAGCTCGGACGGCGACGTCAGCTCCTCGGCCCGCTCGACGGCGTCGATGCCGGCCAGCGCGTCGCGGCGAGCCTGGGCGAGGGTGACGGCGCACGTCGCCGCCCACCCGGCGAGGCCGAGCACGACGAGCGCGGCAACGCCGAAGCGCCGGCCCCGCCGGCGTCCCTCGGGCCCGACGGCCCCGGCGGGCGCCGCCTCGGGCCGCGGCTCGTCGGGACCGGCATCCACCGGCGAGAGCGTACGACGGGCGGGTGGTCCGCCCGCGGGCGGGTCACCCGCCGGCGATCAGCGAGACGACCGGGGGACGGGACGAGCCGACCGCGGCGGTTCAGCCGCCGGCCATGACGGAGACCACCGGTGAGGTGAGGGCCCGCCCGGTCGCCGAGCCGAGGAAGGTGGCGTCGCCGAACGAGAAGACGCCTCCGTCGGCCGCCACGAAGCGGTAGCCGCGGCCCGAGGCCGTCCGGGCCATGGCCACGATGGGCCTGGCCAGGGCGATGGCGCCGGTGGAGCCGAGGAAGGGGGCGTCGCCGAAGGCGAACACCCCGCCGTCCCGGGCCACCAGCCAGTAGCCGCGGCCGGAGGGCGTCGATCCCATGGCCACCACCGGCTGGCTGAGCCGCAGGGCGGCCGTCGAACCGAGGAACCGGGCGTCCCCGAAGGCGAAGACGCCTCCGTCGGCCCCCACGAACCAGTAGCCGTTGCCGGTGGGGCTGGCCGTCATCCCGACGATGGGCTGGTTGAGGCGGATGGCGCCGGCGGAGCCGAAGAACCGGGCGTCGCCGAACGAGAACACGCCACCGTCCCGGCCGACCAGCCAGTACCCCCGCCCCGACGGCGTGGCGGCCATCCCCACGATCGGCTGGTTCAGCGCCGTCCCCGCGAGCGACCCCAGGGCCGGTGCGTCGCCCGTGGTGAGGACGGCCCCGGTGGTGGTGACCATCCACCCGCCCAGCCCGCTGGGCGAGGGCGCGGCGCCCACGACGGGCGACCCCGTCACCACCGAGGGGAGGGCCGCCACCGCGCCGAACCCGAACGTCTCCCCCCGGCTGCCTACGAGCCGGTACCACGCGCTGCCGTCCGAGAGGGCGCCGTAGACCGTGCCGGACGACTCCGAGACGATGGACCCGGCCGGCGCCAGCATGAAGATCTGGGTGACCCAGACCCGCCCGCCGGCGGCCACGACGCCGATCCCCACGGCGTTGAACGACGGCGACACCATGTTCGAGAGGTGCGACGCGCTGGCCACCAGCTGGTCGTGCACCTCGGCGGCCGTCGTGGCGCTCCCGACGTTCTGAGCGAGGCGGGTCCAGTCGGCGCCCACGGCCGAGGCGAGGTCGGGGTGGTGGGACAGCCGGCCGGCGGCGGCCATGCGGGCCGACCAGTCCCGCGCCTGATGTGACAGGCGGGCGTCCGTGGCGAGGGCGGCGAGGCCCCGGCCGGCGCGGAGGTCACTGAGGCGGCCCGCCAGCGCCCGCTCGTCGGCCGCCGTGTCCGCCCCGGCGATGCCACGCCCCGAGGGCAGGCCGGTGAGGACCAGGCACCAAAGGGCCGCGGCCACGGCGACGAGGACGGCGGGACGCCGCGCCGCCGCGGGCGAGAAGGGCATTCCGCCTTGTCTACCGGAATCGCCCGGTCCGCGCCGAGGCGACGGGTGAGGGCGCCGACGGCTCTGCTCAGCGGGCGTCGACCAGTTGGGCTTCCCGCTCCCGGCGGGCCCGCAGCCGCCCGGCCGCCGAGCCGACCCGGGACACGTGCTTGAGCACCCGCTGGCGCGCCTCCTCGGCCTCGGGTGACAGGCCCTCCAGCGACTCGAGCCGCCAGTGCCTTACGACGAGCGGCAGGAGGATGTGGTCGTGGTGCTGGACGAAGTCGTAGATCCCCGCCTTGGCGATGCGGGCGGCGTGGGTGGGGAAGTCGTCGATCCCCGTACCCGGCATGGCGAACTCCCGGACCTGGCGGTCGATGGCGAGGACGACCATGGACGGGTCGATCTCCATCGCCGCGTCGGTCACCCCCCGGTAGAACAGGTAGTGGAGGTTCTCGTCGGCGGCGACCCGCGCCATCACCTCGTAGCCGGGCCGGTCGGTGAGCAGCTTGCCGGTGTTCATGTGGGAGATCCGCGTCGCCAGCTCCTGGAGGGTGACGTACACCATGGTGTCGGCCGGGTTCTCGGGCTCGGGGGTGATCCCGTCGGACACCTGGCGCATGCGCGCCCTCTCCAGGACGCGGGCGTCCAGCGCCCGCGACACGGTGAGGTAGTCACGGATGACGATGGCGTGGCGCCCTTCCTCAGCCGTCCACCGCCGCGCCCACTCGCCCCACGCCCCGTCGCCGAAGACGTTCTGGATGGTGTGGAAGTAGTACGGCAGGTTGTCCTCGGTGAGCAGGTTGAGGAACAGCGCGCTGCGGACCTCGTCGGGGACGGCGTACTCCTCGGGGTCCCAGACCTCGTCGGGCTGGAAGTCCCGGCCCCGGCTCCACGGGACCATCTCGTGCGGGAACCACTCCTTGGCCTTGGCGAGGTGGTGGTCGAGAAGGCGGGCGACGGTCGGCTCGAGCTCCTGCAACAGGGCACGGTCATCCATGGGCCGCAAGCCTACCTACTGGTCGGTAGGCGTTCCACCGCGCAAGGGGTGAAGTGACCGAAGACCCTGGAAAACCGCGCGTCGGCATGGTTGACTCGTCCGTACGGCGGGTGGGGCTTCGCGCCCGGACGCCGCCGATAGCCGAGATGGAGGGGCGTCCGTCCCTCCACGACGATGGGGGGCGAGCGTGATCGACAGGGATCTGAGACTGCTGGACGAGCCGCGGGTCGCGAAGAGGCGCGGGCGGAGGCGCGGCGCCGCCGCGGTGGCGCTGATCGGCACGGCGAGCATCGTCGGTGCCGGTCTGGCCGGCGCCGACGGCACCGAGACGTTGGGCCCGCCCGTGGGCGTCACCGTCGCCACCGGTACCGGCGTGTCCGTGGCCGGGGTGGGCCTCGGCGGGCACACCGGCGTGGCGAACCAGCCGGGTACCTTCACCGTCTCGGTCCCGGCGGGGGCCACGGTGAAGCAGGTGCTCCTGTACTGGGAGGGCCACGTCCACCAGGGCTCGACGCCCGACAACACGGTGACGTTGAACGGGACCTCGGTGACCGGCTCGCTGATCGGCGGCCCGACCTTCTTCTTCGACGACGTCCACGCGGCCGGCTTCCGGGCCGACGTCACCGGCCTCGGCCTGGTGGGCGCCGGCAACACGAGCCTGACCGTGGCCGGGCTGGCCAACGACTTCGCCAACAACGGTGCGGGCGTCGTCGTGATCTACGACCAGGGCACCACCCCGGCGGCCATCGCGGTCCGCGACGGCATCGACCTGGCGTTCGTGAGCTTCCCCGCCCCGCGCGACACCACCGTGCCGCAGACCTTCAACTTCCCTGCCGCCGCTGAGCCCCGCACGGCGACCCTGGGCGTGATGGCGGCGAGCGTGGAGCCCAACCGGCCCAACGCCATCGTCGTGACGACGGGCGGTGTCACCACCACGATGGTCAACCCGCTGTTCAGCGAGCAGGGCGCCGACTTCGACGCCAAGACCATGCCGGTGACCATCCCGGCCGGCGCGACCAGCGCCACCGTGCAGGTCCTGTCGACCGGCGACGGGTCGGGGCGGCTCCCGGCGTCGTTGTCGTGGATCGTCGGCACGCTCTCGGTGCCCGGGGTGCGGCAGGGAGCCGGTACCGGCACGCCCGGCTACTGGAAGAACCACCCCGAGGCGTGGCCGGTCGACTCGCTCGTGCTCGGCACCACCACGTACACCAAGGCGCAGCTGCTGGCCATCCTCGGGCAGCCGAAGTCGAAGGACCTGAGCTACGCGCTGGCGTCCCAGTTCATCGCCGCCTCCCTCAACGTCGCCAACGGTGCCGACGGGAGCTGCATCACGGCCACGCTGGCCGCCGCCAACGCCTGGCTGGCCACCAACGCCCCCGGCAGCGGGGTCACCGGCAGCAGCGCGGCGTGGAGGACGGGTGAGCCGTTGAAGAGCACGCTCGACGCGTACAACAACGGGCTGCTCTGCGCCCCCGCACGCGACTGAAGCCGAAGGCCTGACCGGTCGGACGAGCGGCCGGGCCCCCCACTCTCGGGTGGAGGGCCCGGCCGTTGCCGCGTCCGGCACGCAACAGGCGCCGTCCGGGAGTATTGTTGACCTGACAGGTCGACAATCGACGATCCCAGGGAGGGACCATGGCACTGCAGCTCGGCGACGTCGCACCGGACTTCACGGCGGAGACGACCGAGGGGAAGATCAACTTCTACGAGTACCTGGGCGCCGGGTGGGGCGTCCTCTTCTCGCACCCGCGGGACTTCACCCCGGTGTGCACGACGGAGCTCGGCCGGGTCGCCAAGCTGAAGGACGAGTTCGAGAAGCGCAACACCAAGGTCGTCGGCCTCAGCGTGGACCCGGTCGAGTCCCACGAGGAGTGGGCCAGGGACATCGAGGAGACGCAGGGGGCGGCCCTCAACTTCCCGCTCGTCGGCGATCCCGACCGCTCGGTGGCCGACCTCTACGGGATGATCCACCCCAACGCCAACGACACCCAGACGGTGCGCTCGGTGTTCGTGGTCGGCCCCGACAAGAAGGTGAAGCTCACGCTCACCTACCCGGCCAGCACCGGCCGCAACTTCGACGAGATTCTCCGGGTCATCGACTCGCTCCAGCTCACGGCCGACTACATGGTGTCCACGCCGGCCGACTGGAAGGACGGCGACGACGTCATCGTCGCCCCCGCCCTCTCCGACGACGAGGCCAAGGAGCGTTTCCCCAAGGGCTTCGAGACCAAGAAGCCCTACCTGCGGGTGACGCCCCAGCCCAACCGGTAGGTCGTCCTCGCAACCGGAGGGTCCTCGTCGGGCCCGACGGGGCGGGCCCCGGCCGGGGGGCGACCCGCCCCGTCGCGCCCGGTCCGTTCCTGGTGGCGTGAGGCACACTGACCGCCATGGTCTCGGCGGTTCTGGTGGACGTGGTCCGGACGGCGGGTGGGAAGCGGAAGGGGTCGCTGAAGGGCTGGCACGCGGCCGACCTGGCGGCCGAGGTGCTGAAGGCGGTGGTCGCCCGCAACGACCTCGACCCCGGGCTCGTCGACGACGTCATCCTCGGGTGCGTGATGCAGGTGGGCGAGCAGGGGCTGAACGTGGCCCGCAACGCCGTGCTGGCCGCCGGCTTCCCCGAGTCGGTGCCGGCGACCACGGTCGACCGGCAGTGCGGCAGCTCGCAGCAGGCGGTCCACTTCGCCGCCCAGGGGGTGATGGCCGGCGCCTACGACGTCGTGGTGGCCGGGGGGGTCGAGTCCATGAGCCGCGTCCCCATCGGGGCGTCGCTCCAGGTCGGCGGGATGCCCTTCGGGCCGGCGGTGTTCGCACGGTACGCCGAGGCCGGCGGGCTGGTGCCCCAGGGGATGGCGGCCGAGCTGATCGCGCAGCGCTGGGGCCTCACCCGCGAGGAGCTGGACGCCTACTCGGCCCGCTCCCAGCAGCGGGCGGCCGCCGCCCGGGCGGCGGGCCGGTTCGACCGCGAGATCGTCCCCGTGGCGGTCCGGGACGACCACGGCCACGACACCGGGCGGGTGCTCGCCGCCGACGAGGGGATCCGGCCCGACACCACCGTCGAGGTCCTGGCCACCCTCAAGCCGTCGTTCAAGCCGGACGGCGGGCGGGTGACGGCCGGGAACTCGTCGCAGATCACCGACGGGGCGTCCGCCGCCCTGATCGTGAGCGAGGAGCGGTGCGCGGCCCTGGGGCTGACCCCGCGAGCCCGGTTCACGGCGTTCGCCCTGGCCGGGGTGGACCCCGTCACGATGCTCACCGGTCCCATCCCGGCCACCGCCAGGGTGCTCGAGCGGGCCGAGCTCGAGCTCGACGACATCGACGTCGTGGAGGTGAACGAGGCGTTCGCCTCCGTCGTCCTGGCATGGGAGCGGGAGATCCGCCCCGACATGGAGCGGGTCAACCCCAACGGCGGCGCCATCGCCCTCGGCCACCCGCTGGGGGCGTCGGGGGCCAGGCTCCTCGCCACCCTGGTCGGTGAGCTCGAGCGCCGGGGCGGGCGCTACGGGCTCCAGGTGATGTGCGAGGGCGGCGGCCTGGCCAACGCCCTCGTCGTCGAGCGGCTGGGCTGATCCCCTGTGGCCCCGATCCGGCAAGCGCCGCCCGGCTGCCACACTGGTCGGTGATGTACGCGCCACCGGGGGGCCTGCTGGCCGAGGTCCTCGCCGCTCTCACCCACCACAGTCCCGACGGGATGGTGGTGGTGTCGCCCGACGGCCAGTTCGTCTACGCCAACGCCCGTTTCGCCGAGATCTGGCGGTTCCCGCCCGAGGTCCTGGGCGTGGGCGAGGACAGCCTCGCCCTCGAGGCGGCCACCGCGATGGTGCGCGACCCCGAGGCGTTCCTCCAGGCGGTGCACCGCGCCTACGCGTCGGGCGTCCCCACCCACGACTCGGTGGAGATGCTGGACGGTCGGGTGCTCGACCGCCACGGGGTGCCCCTGCGGGACGGGGCGGGAGCGGAGCTGGGCTGGGCGTGGTACTTCCGTGACGTCACCGAGCTCCGCCGGGCCGAGGGCCAGCAGCGGGCGCTGGCCGACACCCTCCAGGCCAGCCTGCTCCCGCCCCGCCCGCCGACCGTGCCGGGCATGGACGTCGCCACCCGATACCGGCCCGGCGACAGCGACCTGTTGGTGGGGGGCGACTTCTTCGACGTCTTCCGCCTCGGTCCCAACGCCTGGGGCCTGGCCGTGGGGGACGTCTGCGGCAAGGGCGCCGGTCCCGCCTCGCTCACCGCCCTCACCCGCTACACGCTGCGCGCCGCCGCCGTGCACCACGCCCTCCCGTCGGCCGTGCTCGACGAGGTCAACGCCGGGCTGGTGGCCGACGCACCGGTGGAGGCCGACGACCGGTTCTGCACCGTCGTGTACGCCCGCCTCGAGCTGGACGTCTGCGGCGCGTGGGTGACCCTGGCGTGCGCCGGCCACCCGCGGCCCATCGTGGTCCGGCGGGCGGGATGGATCGACCTGCGCGGGCAGGCCGGCACCCCGGTCGGGATGTTCGACACGGCCACGGTGACCGACGACCGGGTGGGCCTCGGGCCGGGCGACGCCCTGCTGTTCTGCACCGACGGCATCACCGAGGCCCGCAACGCGGCGGGCGAGGAGTTCGGTGACGAGGCGCTGCCGTCGATCCTCCTGGCGTGTGCCGGAGAGACGGCCGACGTGATCGCCGAACGGGTCCTCGACGGCGCCAACCGCTTCGCCGGGGCCCGGGCCCGGGACGACATCGCCGTCCTGGTCGTCCGGGTGCCGCCCGACGCCAAGGACAACTCGATCGAGCGCCTGGCCGCCGCCACCGGGGTGCCGGCCGACCTCCTCGACCTCCCGGGGTACCCGGTGGGCGACCCCCACGGCGGCCTGTGGCACCAGCGCCCGCTCGCTCCGCGCGAGGCCCGCATCGCCCTGCCGGCCGACGTCGCCAGCGTCCCCGCCACCCGGCAGTTCCTGGCCGGTGTGCTCCGCAGCTGGCGCATGCCCGAGGTGGTCGAGGGGGACGTCCAGCTGCTCTCCAGCGAGCTCGCCAGCAACGCCGTGCGCCACGCCCGCTCCCGCTTCACGGTGATCGTCCGCTACGACGGCGAACGGCTGCGCGTCGAGGTGGGCGACGGCTCCCGGGCCATGCCGCGGAAGCGGTCGCCCGAGCCGGACGAAGTGGGTGGCCGGGGCCTCGTGCTGGTGGACGTGCTGGCCTCCTCCTGGGGCGTCCTGCCCACCCTTGAGGGCAAGCGGGTGTGGTTCGAGGTCCCCGCCCCCGCGCCCCGCGGCTGACACACCGCCGCCCTCGCTACGCTCGGGGGGTGGTTCGCCTGCTCATCGCGTTGGTGATGTTCGTCGTCATCCTGCGCACCGGCGTGGCCGTCCTGAGGTTCCTGGGCCGGCCGGCCCCCGCGCCCCCGCCGCCGGGCGAGCTGCGCAGGGTCAGCCTCCGCTACCGCTGCACGAGTTGCGGCATGGAGCTCAAGATGACCGCCGCTCCCGACGAGGACCCGCCGCCGCCCCGCCACTGCATGGAGGAGATGGTCCCGGTGGCGCCCGCCTACGAGTAGGCGCGGTCAGCGGTAGCGGGTGGCGGTGATGAAGCCGGCGGTGATGAAGCCGAGCCCGAGGAAGAGATACGTGTTCTTGGCGTCGCCGGGCAGCACCTCGAGGTAGTTGGCGACGATCACGACCATGCCCAGGACCAGCAGCGTGAACATGAGGACCGGCACCCAGCGGGGGCTGACCTTCAGCTCCTTGGGGATGGGCGGCGTGTACCGGTTCGACCCCTTCGGGGTGACGCGGCCGGTGCCCGGCCGGGCCGCCGGCGTGGACCGCCGGGCGCCCTTGGTGGACGGCTCGCTCGCCTTGGGGCGGCTGCGCTCGGGCTTCGCCATGGAGGCAGACTAGCGACCCGGTGCCGCGCTCCCGCCTGCTCCTCGCCGTCGGTTGCATCCTCCTCGGCTTCCTGGCCGCGGTGGTCGTGCGGTCGCGTCCGGCGGACCCGTCGGCCCGCCTGAGCAGCGAGTACCGCCTGGCCGACCTCATCGAGCGCCAGCAGCAGTCCACCACGACCCTGCGCCGCCAGGTCGAGATCCTGCGCCGCCAGGTGGAGCAGCTGCGCACGGAGCGGGCGGGGGGCGAG
>DATLFN010000099.1 GCA_035540975.1 Acidimicrobiales bacterium | reverse complement strand
GCCGTGGACCATGTCGTGGCCTCCCAGGGCGACGATGACGTCCCGCTCGGGCGTCCCCGTGATCCGGTCGTCCCCCGGGGTGCCGACGATGGTGGCGGCGAGGCCGTCACAGGTGAGCGCTCCCGGCGTCGTGGTCGTCGTGGTCGGTGGCGCCGTGGTGGTGGTCGTGGTGGCGGTGACCGTGATGGTGACCGTCGCCGTCGTCATGCCGCCGTGCGGATCGTGCGCCATGTAGGTGAAGCTGTCGGTGCCGGAGAAGCCGGGGTTCGGCGTGTAGGTGAACCCGCCGTTGGTGCTGAGGTTCAAGGTCCCGTTGCTGGGGTTGGTCGGCATCCCCGCGGTGAGAGGGTCGCCGTCGGGATCGCTGTCGTTGGCCAGCACGCCCGGTGCCGGCACGGTGAGGGCGGTGCCCTGCGGCGTGGTGTAGGCGTCGTTGTTGGCTACCGGCGGCCGGTTCGGGCCCGCGGTCGTGGACGTGGTGGGGGCAGTCGTCGTGGTGGTCGGCGCCGTGGTGGTGGTGGTGCCCTCGCTCGTCGTGATGTCGATCGTCCAGCCCCGCAGGATCCGGCAGTTGTCCGGTCCGGCGTAGTCGTCGGCCATGTAGAGGCTCCACGTCCCGTTCGGGGCCGTGCCGTCGAAGACGGAGAGGGCGCTGCCGCCGGTGGGCGCCGGCGCGGGCGCCGGGAAGGTGTCCACGGCCACCTGCTCGGAAGGATCGTCGTCGTCGTCGAGCGGACGGTACGTGCCCGCGCTCAGCTGGGTGTCCGCCGGCAGTGGCGCGGCCGCTTCGTCGTCGAGGGTGATGGTGATGTCGGTGAACTGGTTGGCGGTCGGTGCGTTGGCGCCGCCGACGTCGGAGAGGATGACGGAGTTGGCGCCGGTGGGCCCGACGAGCAGCAGGTCGATGTCCTCGGGGTAAGCGAAGTCGACGGTCCGCGCCGAGCAGTCGAAGCCGTGGAGGATGACGTTCACATCGGTGATCGTGCCGGACAACCCGGCGACGGCGATGGTGGACGGGTACGGGTTCCCCGGCCACGGCGCCGGGACGGTCGCGCCGAGCGCGGGCATGGTTATGGGGGTGGAGTTGGTGAACTGCACGGCCCCCGCCGGGCGCAGGAACGCCCCCGTCACCGCCGCCACCACGATCAACGCTGCCGCCAGCCTCGCCGTTGCCCGTGCCTTCATCGCCCCGTCCTTTGACTCGAGTCGGTTCCCTGGTCCTGCCCGTGTCGAACGCCTCGGCCCCAGATGCCCGCCGGGTGTCCGCACGCGATATGTCTGCCGCGGTATTCGCGGCAGGCGTCGCCCTTCGCCAATATGGTGACTCTAGCGCGATAGTGGCCCGAAGGCACTAGTCATTCCCGGCCTTCGAGCGCAGAGCGACCCCGCCGCGCCGACGAACGCGGTGGCGGACCGGGCGACGGGCCAGGTGCCCGCCGCCGGTCCGCGAACGCCGCCGGATCAGAGGGTGGTACACGGCTGGTTGGCCGTCTGGTAGGTGTTGTGCCGCCACGTGTTCTCGTCGCAGCCGGGGTTGGCGTCCCACAGGTCGAAGATCACGTTGGCGCCCGTCCGGTTGCGGACGATGGTGTTGAGCTTGCCCCGCGGGTTGCCCGTCGTCGCGTTGTTGGGCAGCGACCCCAGCGCGAACCCGGTTCGCCGCCCGACGCTGATCCCGCCGGCACGGTTGGCGGACACCTCGTTGTGGTGGATGGCGTTGCGGCTCCCGAACACCCGGATGCCGTCACCGGGGACGGCGCCCCAGAACCCGTTCTGCTCCACCACGTTCTGCATCACGCTGTTCTCGTCGGCGTCGGCGAAGAGGGAGATGCCGTCCAGGCCGTTGCGCCGGACCTGGTTGCCCTTGACGGTGTTCCCGGGACCGACGCGGGGCTCGAGGCGGATGCCGATGTTGTCGCAGAAGCGCGCTCCGGTGGTCCGGTTGACCCGGCAGAACTGATTGTCCTCCACCACGTTGTTCATCACGGCGTTGCGCTCGACGGGCGCAGCGGGGAAGGGGTGGTCGGAGTCGGGGAGCTCGTAGAGGCCGATGCCGGCGAAGGGCCCGTTGTTGACGACGCGGTTGTCGGCGATCCGGTTGTCGCTGGAGCCCTCGACGGCGATGCCCTCGCCGTAGCGGGTCCCCGGCGCCGGCGGGTGCCCGGCGGAGTGCCCGATGTTGTCCCGCGCCACGATGAGGGTGACGCTGTTGGCGCCGCCGCCCTCGATCACCACACCGCCGTCGAAGGCCCGCACGGTGCCGTTGGTCACCTTGACGCCCCGGCTGCCCCGGACGAGGATCCCCGCACCGTCGCCCACGTCGGCCGTGCCGAAGACGGTGAAGCCGTTGAGGTCGAGCTTGACTCCGTCCGCAGCCACGACCAGGCCGTTGTCCGGGCACGGGCCGAGGTCGTGCTGGAGCGTGGTGTCCTCGGTGACGACCTGCCCGCACGCGACATCGGCCGCCTCCACCGGCGAGGCGAGCACCGTGACTCCGAGCAGTACCCCTACCGCGGTTGCAGCCGCGCGAAAACTACGCCGTCTCACCTGGTTCCCTCCCCCATGCTGCCGGCACGACGCCGTGGCCGGTCGCGATAGGGTTAGCACGGTTTCGGTCCCGTGTCACCAGCCCCGAGCGAGTTTCGTCAGTCCCTCGGGCGGTCGGCCGACGCCTCGCTCCCGAGCCACTCGGGCGGGCCCGCCTCGCCGGGCGTCCCCGGCGCGCCGGGCCGTCCTGAGGCCGGGCCGCCGTCCCGGACGCACCACAGTTGCTGCGGCGGACGGGGGAGCACGGAGGGGCACGACGGGGTGTACAGCTCCACGGCCCCCGTCGGGTTGTCCCCCGCGACCAGCGCCTTGCCGCAGTTCGGGGCGCACGCCTCGGGCCTGGCCTCGAACCGCCAGGGGTTGCTGCCGAGCACCACGGCGGGGTGCGAGTTCGACAGGGAGCTGGAGGAGCCGTGCGCTTGGTGCATGTCGCCGGCGGACACCCACGTCCGCGTGGCCGGGTCGTACAGGTCGGCGTTGCGGGTGATCGACGACGGCGGGAACGTGGCGCCGCCCGCCACCAGCGCTTTGCCGTTGGGCAGCACGGCGAAGGCGTGGTTGAACCGGCGGTTGGCACCCGGCGGCAAGGGGATGTCGGCGGTCGGGCTCCACGTCCGCGTGGCCGGGCTGTACAGCTCCGAGGTCGGGGTGGCGAAGCCCCCCGCCACGAGGACGCTGCCGTCGTGGAGCACCATGGCGCCCTGGCGGGAGCGGGCCACGTTGAGGTTGCCGGTCGGGGTCGACGTGCCGGTGGCGGGGTCGTACACATCGGCGGTGGCGACCGGGGCCCCTCCACCGACGAACCCGGCGGGGACGAGCACCGTGCCGTTCGCCAGCACGGCGGGCGAGGTCGTGTGACGGGGCGCCGTGAGCGGGCCCGTCGGCGACCACGTGCCGGTGGCCGGGTCGTAGAGCTCGGCGGTGCTCGTCACGAAGGTGAAGTTGCACGCCGCCGGCGGCGGCTGGTTGCACGTGCGGCCGCCGCCCACGAGCACCTTGCCGTCGGGCAGGAGGGCGGCCACGTGCAGCGCCCGGCGGGTGCCCATGCTGGCGGTACGGCTCCACCTCCCGGTGCGGGGGTCGAAGATCTCGGCGGTGTCGAGGACCGGTTGGGAGTTCGAGCCGGACCCGCTGGCGGTGACCGTGAAGGGGCTCCCGAAGCCTCCCGCCACGAGGACCCTCCCATCGGGCAGGACGGTGGCGGTGTGGCTCCACCGGGCGTCGGTCATCGGGCCGGTGGGCAGCCACCTCTCCGTGCGGGCGTCGAAGACCTCCGCGGTGGCGGGCAGCTCGACCGGGGACGTGCCCTGCGTGCGACCGCCGGCGACCAGCACCTTCCCGGCGCCGATCAGCGTGGAGGTGTGGTCGTAGCGGGGCACCGACAGGGGCGTGGTCTGCTCCCACACGCCCTCACCGTGGCTGGCGGCGCCGACGTCGACGGGGTCGGCGACGGCGAGGGCGGCGCTCGCCAGCACCACCACCGCGGTGGCCACCGACCGCCTCTGCCTCGCCGTCGACGGCACCCGCCCGGGACCTCGTCGCATCGCGCTCCACTCCGTTCTTTCAGGGGGAGGTGGGCACGCCCCCCTCCCGGCCTCCGCTCGTCCCCTGCGCTGCCCGTGAAGCCGGCCCAGCGGGGCGATCCCCTCGGTGCCCATGCTTCCTTGCGATCCTTCCACGGCCGCGAGGGAGCTGTCGAGAGGATCGCTAGTACATGCGAAGCGATCATTGGCGCCGAGGACATAGTGACGGCTCCATGGCGCCCCGTTCCCATGGCGGCTGCGTCGCCGTAGGATCTCCGGCGACACAGGGGCGTCGCCCATCGGGCCCCGCCGCCGGCTCTCCGGGCGGCGCAGGTCCGTGTGCGCGACCGTGGTGGGAAGGAGCGAGCTCGTGAGGGGTCGGGTTCTCGTCACCGCAACGGCGTCATTCCTCGGGGTCGCAGTGCTGAGCGCGTCGGCGGCCCACGGGCCGGCGGCGGCCGACGGCCACCTGCCGACGATCCTGCACCCGCGCCTGGCCGTGGAGAAGGTCGTCGACGGTCTCACCACCCCGGTGGCCTTCGCCTTCATCGGCGCCGGCGACCTGCTGGTCACCGAGAAGAACACCGGCCGGGTGCAGCGCGTCGTGGACGGCGTGGCCGTCGGCCCGGTCCTCGACCTGGCCGTCAACTTCGGCTCCGAGCGCGGCCTTCTCGGGATGGCGCTGCACCCGGGCTTCCCCGCCGATCCGGGCGTGTACCTGTACTGGACCGAGAGCACGACCGGGGCGGACACCAACGTGCTGTCGCACACACCGTTGCTGGGCAACCGCGTCGACCGCTTCGTCTGGGACGGCTCGTCGCTCACCTTCGACCGCACCCTGATCAGGATCCGGGCCATCCAGCAGGACGCCGGCCAGCCCGAGCGCGGGAACCACGACGGCGGGGTGGTGAAGTTCGGACCGGACGGGAAGCTGTACGTCTTCGTCGGTGACGTCGGCCGGCGGGGACAGCTCCAGAACCTGCCGTGCGGGCCGACCACCACCTGCCCGGGCCCGGCCGTGCCCGACGACCAGTTCGGCGGGCCCGAGCCCGACGACGCCCACCTGACGGGGGCCGTGCTCCGCCTCAACCCCGACGGCACGACGCCGACCGACAACCCGTTCTTCTCGGTCGGTGCCTCCATCGGCGGCGAGGTGGGGCGCAACGTGCAGCGGATCTTCTCCTACGGCCACCGCAACGGCTTCGGGATGGCCTTCCATCCCCGCACCGGCGACCTGTGGATCGAGGAGAACGGCGACGACTCGTTCTCCGAGCTCAACCGCGTCCTACCCGGCACCAACGCCGGGTGGGTCCAGATCGCCGGGCCGGTCGAGCGGATATCCCAGTTCAAGGAGATCGAGACGACCTTCGGGGCGCGGGCCCTGCAGCAGCTGCGCTGGCCGCCGGCCAACATCGCCGACACGCCCGAGGAGGCGCGGTCGCGCCTGTTCATGCTCCCGGGGGCGCAGTACCGCGACCCCGCCTTCTCCTGGAAGTGGGAAGTCGCTCCCGCCGGTATTGGGTTCGTGCGCGGTCGGGGCCTCGGGCCCCAGTTCGCCGGGGACCTGTTCGTGGGCGCCGCCATCCCGGCCCTCGAGGGCGGGTACCTGTTCCACTTCGAGATCACCGGCAACGGCGCCAAGATCGCGGTGGACGACCCGAGGCTCGAGGACCGGGTGGCCGACAACCTCGCCAAGCACGACATCACCGAGAGCGAGAGCCTGCTGATCGGACGCAACTTCGGCGTGGTCACCGACATCCAGACGGGCCCCGACGGGAACCTCTACGTCGTCTCCCTGACCCGGGGGGCGGTGTACCGGATCCACCGCCGATGACGCCCGGCGGGCCCTCAGTGCGTGCCGTCGCCGGGCGCCGGAGGGCCGGCCGAGAAGAGGTCGAACTCCGACTCCAGCGGGGTGAGGTGGGCGGCCAGCCGGGGCTCGGCGTCTTGTACCAGCCGAGTGGGGTCCCATGCCGCCGCGCCCACCACCGCCGCCGCCGGCCGGGGCTGGGACCACACCGTGACCTCGGTGGCGCGCACGCCCACCACCTGTCCGGTCACGGCCGCGCCGGCATCGGAGCAGAGCCAGGCGATGACGCCGGCCACGTCGCCCGGCGTCGAGCGGGGCGCCCACCCGAGGTAGGCGCGCAGCTGCTCGCTCACCGGCGGGATGGACTCGGTCATGCGGGTGAAGGCGAAGGGGACCAGGTAGTTGACGCGCACGTCGCGACCGGCCATCTCCAGCGCCACGGCACGGGTGAGGCCGAACAGGGCGGCCTTGGCCACGCAGTACGACGCCTGGCCGGCGTTGCCGACCAGGCCGGCGGCGCCGGCCACGTAGACGATGCGGCCGTACCGGCGGGAACGGATGGCGGGCGCCATCGCCCGGGTGAGCTGGACGGCGACGCCCAGGTGGGACCCGAGCACCTCGGCCCAGTCGTCGTCGCTCGACTTGTGGACCATCCCGTCGCGCAAAGTGCCCGCGGCGTGGACGAGCACCGTGGGCGCCTCGCCCGCCCACCGCTCGACGTCGGCCACCAGGGCGCGGGCGGTGTCGGCGGCGCGGGCATCGGCCGTGCTCGCCATCGCCGCGCCACCGGCGGCGCGGATCTCCTCGGACACCGCCCTCGCCGGGGACGGGTCGGGGTGGCGCCCGTCGAGGGCTGCGCCGGTGTCGTTGACGCACACGCGATGGCCGGCCCGGGCCAGGGCCAGGGCCGCCGCCCTCCCGATGCCGCGGGCCCCGCCGGAGACGACGGCGACGGGCCCCGCCGGCGCTCCCGCGCCCCCGCTCGCCGTCGCGCTCCCGCTCGCCGCCGCGCCTTCCATCACGCCAGTATCGGCGACCTGCGCGCGCCGCGCCCGTCCGAGACGGCGCGCCCAAAGGGCATCGATCGCGCTAGTCTCGTGAATAGATCGATCGGCGAGGGCTGTGAAGCAGGGGTGATCCGGGGGGGTTCGGGCGGCGGTCTGCTGTTCGTCGCCGGAGCGTCTGTGCGGGGAAGCGCCCACGCCCCTCGCGGAGGCGTCGCGTCGGCTGAGGGCCGGCCGTCAGCCACGAGCCCACGGAGGCCAGAGAGCGACCATGACGCACAGGGACACCCACGGAACCGACGAGAACACCGTGTTGCTCGACGAGCCGGGGGCCACGTGGGGGGACATCGCCGGGCTCCGACCGCTGCAGCGCGTCCTTCTCACCACCGACGGCACGGTCACCAACGTCCTCGAGGCGCTCTCCGGCGAGCCCGTCGCGCTGGTGAAGCTCTCCCAGTCCTACGATCTGTCACCTGCCGACGACCCGGACCTGTGCACCGCCGACGGGGAGAGCCTCATCCGCCGCCGCATCCTCCTGCGGGGCCGGTCGTCGGGCCGGAACTACGTCTACGCCGAGTCCGTCGTGATGGTCAACAGACTTCATCCCGGCCTCTGTCGCGATCTCGTCGAGACGGACAACCCCATCGGGAAGCTGCTGGTGCAAAGCCGCGTCGAGACGTTCCGCGAGTTCGTCTCGTGGGGCTTCGAGCCGGCGGGCGACATCGCCGTGCACTTCGGGCTGGGCGAGGACGACCAGCTCATCTCGCGGACGTACCGGGTGTTCTCCGATCGGGCGCCCATCATGGTGATCACCGAGAAGTTCCCCGCCAGCGCGTTCCGGGAGCTGTGACCGAAGGCGTGAGCCTGCTCGAGGTCGCCGATGTCAAGGTTGCCTACGGGGGCGACGTGCACGCGCTCCGGGGGGTGTCCTTCTCGCTCGAGCGGGGCGAGTCCCTGGCCGTCGTGGGCGAGAGCGGGTCGGGCAAGTCGACCCTGGCGCTGTGCCTGACGGGACTGCTCCAGCCGCCGGAGGCGAGCGGGAGCGTCCGCTTCGACGGCGAGGAGCTCATGGGCGCGACGGACGGCGTCCTGCGGTCGCTGCGGTGGGAGCGCATCGCCCTCACCCTCCAGAGCGGCGGCTTCAACCCCGTCGTCAAGGTCGGGGCCCAGGTCGCCGAGCCGCTGCGCGAGCGGCGCCGTCTCTCCCGGGCAGCGGCGTGGAGGCGGGCCGAGGAGCTGGCCACCGAGGTGTTCCTGGAGCCTTCGCTCCTGGGCCGGTACCCCCACGAGCTCTCCGGCGGCGAGCGGCGCCGGGCGTCGCTCGCCATGGCCCTGGCCCTCGATCCCGACCTGGTGGTACTCGACGAACCCACCGCCGGCCTCGACCCGGCCACCCGCCACGACGTCGTCGAGCGCATCGCCGCTCTGGCCGAGGCGAGAGGCATCGCCCTCGTGGTGATCTCCCACGACCTGCCCGACGCCACCCGGCTGGCCACCCGCACCATGGTGCTCTACGCCGGCGAGGCGATGGAGGCCGGCGCCACCGAGCGGGTCATCCAGCGGGCGGCGCATCCCTACACCTGGGCGCTGGTGAACACCTTCCCGGTGATGACGACGACCAAGGACCTGCGGCCCATACGTGGTCGGGGCCCGGACCCACGCGCCGTCCCGCCCGGCTGCCCCTTCCACCCACGCTGCACGCAGGCGGAGGACGTCTGCGCCGACCAGCACCCCGACCTGCGCGAGTCGCGGGGCCGCCTGGTGGCCTGCCACTTCGGAGGGCTCAAGACGCTGCTGTCGGCCGTCGACGTGCAGAAGACCTTCGCCGGCGGGGGGCGGGCCGTCCATGCCCTGGCCGGCGTGTCGCTCACCCTGCAGGAGGGGGAGTCGGTCGGGGTCATCGGGCCGTCCGGCAGCGGCAAGTCCACCCTGGCGCGGATCATCACCGGCCACCTGGCGGCCGACGGCGGCCACGTCGAGCTGGAGGGCGAGCGCCTGGTGGTGTCGTGGAGACAGGCTCCCCGCCGGCTGCGCCGTCGGGTCCAGCTTGTGATGCAGGACCCGTGGGACGCCCTGTCGCCTCGGATGGCGGTCGAGGAGCTGGTGGCCGAACCCCTCGTCGTGGGCGACGGCGACGGCCGGGGCGGGCCGGACGACCGCCACCGGGCGGTGGCCGAGGCGCTCGACGGGGTGGGCCTGCCCACGTCGGGCGCCTTCCTGCGCAAGCGCACCCACGAGCTCTCCGGCGGCCAGCTCCAGCGGGTGGCGCTGGCCCGGGCGCTCGTGGCCGAGCCGAAGCTGCTGGTGGCGGACGAGCCCACCGCGCTGCTGGACGCCTCCGAGCAGGCCCGGCTCCTCGTCGTGCTCCGGGAGCGCCAGATCGAGATGGGCCTCGGCCTGGTGCTGATCTCCCACGACCTGGCCGTGGTGCGCAAGGTCACCGACCGGATCGTCATCCTCGACCGCGGCGAAGTGGTCGAGGAGGGCCCGTCGAACGTCGTCGCCACCTCGCCGGCCAGCGCCACCGGCCGGCGCCTGGTGGCCTCGGCCCCCGCCTTCGCCCCCGCCTTCGACGGCCCGCAGCCGGCGGTCCCCTAAGGGGGGGAGGGGGAACACGCCGGTTCCGGGCGGGTTGTCAGGCCGGTTGTGCGGGAAGGTTCCGGTTTCGCATATAGACACGGGCACACAGCCGCGCAAAGATGGGTGTCGCACATTGTTCGGGACGGCGACGCGACGCTGGCCGCGGGGGAGCGAGACCTGTGAGCAACCACACGGGGTGCCCGATGAACCGGCGCGCCTTCCTCAAGGCGCTCGGGATCGGGGCGGCGGCCTCGGCGGTGACGGTCGGCCCGGCGACGGGCGCCGCCGTCGCCACCCCCGGCTCGGCGGGCGCCAACTCCGGCGGCACGCCGCGTACGCCGTTCCGCACCACCTTCGGGCGGATGTTCCCGCAGCTCCCGCCGTTCGCCCCGCCCGGCGAGGGGCTCACGGAGGCCCTGGTCGACATCGGCCGCAAGGGCGGCATCCTCGACGCGGGCGACGACCTCACGGCCGACCCGCTGGACCTGATCCTCGACCCGGCGCTGCGGGTGAACAACCCCGACAACCCGGCGCACACGGCCGGCGTCACCTTCGTGGGCCAGTTCATCGACCACGACGTCACCTTCGACGTCGGGTCGGCGCTGGGCGTCCCCACGGACCCTCGCACGTCCACGAACGGCCGGACCCCGGCTCTCGACCTCGACTCGGTGTACGGCCTCGGCCCGGTCGCCTCGCCGCAGCTGTTCGACTCCGGGAACCGGGCCAAGTTCCACTACGAGACCGGCGGCCTGTTCGAGGACGTCCCCCGCGGCGGGAACATGGCGGCCGTCATCGCCGACCCCCGCAACGACGAGCACGTGATCCTCTCCGGGATGCACTGCGCGTTCATGAGGTTCCACAACGAGGCGGTGGAGATCCTGGCCCGGCCGGGCATGCGGGACCTCGAGGTGTTCGACGCCGCCCGACGCCTCACCACCTGGCACTACCAGTGGATGGTCGTGAACCAGTTCCTCCCGCTGTTCTGCGGGCCGGCGATGGTCGACGACGTGATGCGCAACGGGCGCCGCTGGTACACCGCCGGCGACTTCATGCCGGTCGAGTTCCAGGGGGCCGCCTACCGCTTCGGCCACAGCATGGTCCGCCCGTCGTACCGCGCCAACATGACCGGCCACGGCGGCGGCCCCTTCATCGGCATGATCTTCGACGCCGGCGCCGGGCCGTCGGACGACCCCGACGACCTGGTCGGTGGCTTCCGGGCCCCGCGCCGCTTCGTGGGCTGGGAGACGTTCTTCGACTTCGGCGACGGCAACGTCCGGAACAACAAGCTCATCGACACCAAGCTGTCGACGCCGCTGTTCAACCTCCCCCTCAGCTCCATCGCCACCGGCGACCAGCCCCAGGTGCTGGCGCAGCGCAACCTGTTGCGCCACGTCACGTGGGGGATGCCGTCCGGCCAGTCGATCGCAGCCACGATGGGCGTTCCGCCCCTCGCCCCGGGCGACCTCGCCGAGCTGTCGGCCTACGGGCTCGGCCTCGAGCGCAGCACGCCCCTGTGGTACTACGTCCTGAAGGAGGCCGAGCTGGTGGACGGCGGCCTGCACCTGGGCCCGGTGGGCGGGCGCATCGTCGCCGAGGTGCTCGTCGGGCTGCTCCGGGCCGACCCCAACTCGTACCTCAACGCGCCGCGGCGCTGGGCCCCCACCCTGCCCCGGCGGAGCGGGCAGGTGACCGGCCGGTTCGAGATGGTGGACTTCCTCACCTTCGCCAAGGTCGACCCCGCCAGCCGGGCGTCGTGACGGTGGGGAGGGCGGGCCGGTGAGGGTGCTGTGCACGTGCCTCCCGGGGCACGGCCACTTCAACCCCATGCTGGCCCTCGCCCAGGCGCTGCGGCGGGCCGGCCACGAGGTCGCCTTCGCCACCGCCGCCGACTTCTGCCCCCGCGTGGAGAAGGCGGGCTTCGCCGCGTTCCCGGCCGGCATGAGCCTGGCGGACCAGATGGAGCAGGCCGCGCAGCGGTTCCCCGAGCAGGCGGCGCTCTCGGCCATGGAGCGCTTCGAGCAGTTCGTGCCCCGCATGCTGGCGGGGGTGGCGGCCCCCGCCCGCGCCGCCGACCTCGTGCCGCTGGTGCGGGAGTGGGAGCCCGACGTGCTCGTCCACGACGAGACGGAACTGGCCGGTCCGGTGGCGGCCGCCGCCGCCGGGATCCCCTGGGCGGACCAGAGCGTCGGCATCCTGCGACCCCTGGCCATGGCGAGGCTGGCCGCCGAGGTGCAGGCTCCGCTGTGCGCCGAGTGGGGCGTCGACCCCCTGGCGTTCGCCGGGATGTTCCGGTGGCTGTACCTCGACGTGGCGCCGCCGACGCTCCAGTCGCCCGAGATAGAACAGGTCCCCACCGCCCACCCCGTGCAGAACGCCACCGTGGACCCCGGCGCCGAGGGCGACGACCTGCCGGCGTGGGTCACCGAGCTGCCTGACCGCCCGGTGGTGTACGTGAGCCTGGGCACGGTGTTCAACGCCCGGGCGCGCGACGTGTTCGCCGCGGTGCTCCGAGGACTTCGGTCCGAGCCGGTGACGGTGATCCTCACCATCGGCTACGAGAACGACCCGGCCCAGTTCGGTGCCCAGCCAGAGAACGTGCACGTCGAGCGGTTCATCCCGCAGTCGCTGCTGCTCCCCTACTGCGACGTGGCCGTCAACCAGGGCGGCACCGCCATCCTGCCCATCCTGGCGCAGGGCATCCCCCTGCTGGTCCTGCCCCAGGGCGCCAACCAGTTCCACAACGCGGCGGCGTGCGAGGCGGCGGGCGTGGGCCGCCGCCTGCTGCCCGGGCAGGTGGACCCGGAGGCGGTGCGGCGGGACGTGCTCGCCCTGCTGAACGAGCCGACCTACCGCGAGCGGGCGGCGCGGGTGCAGCGGGAGATGGCGGCGATGCCCGGGCCTGACCGGGGCGTCGACCTCCTCGAACAACTGGCCGAGGAGCGGCGCCCGCTGGTCGCCGGGGGCGTGCAGGCGTGACCGGGCCGGAGGACGACGCGTCGAGCGCCCGCGCTCCGGGCCCGGCGGCGACGGGCGCCGAACCGAGCGCCGCCCCGCTGCTGCGCACCGACGTCCCGGGGCCGCGGTCGCTCGAGCTGTGGGCGCGCGACGCCGCCCACCACGCCAGCAACTCCTCACCGGCCGCCCAGTGGCTGCGCCTGGTGCTCCGCGACGGGCGCGGCGCCGTCGTGCGCGACGTGGACGGCAACCAGTTCGTCGACCTCTCCTCGGGGGCCGTCGTCGCCAACCTGGGCCACGCTCCGGCGGCGGTGACGCAGGCGGTGGCCCACGAGTCGCAGCGGCTGATGCACTTCTTCGACTTCGCCACGCCCCCGCGGGCCGAGTTCTTCGAGCGGTTGGCCCGCACGCTCCCGCCCGAGCTGCAGACGTTCCAGATGTACTCCACCGGCGCCGAGGCGGTGGAGGCGGTGATCCGCCTCGTCCGGGCGCACACCGGCAGGTACGAGGTCCTGTCGTTCCACCAAGCGTGGCACGGCCGGACCCTGGGGGCCATGTCGCTCATGGGCGGCTTCCCGCTCAAGCGGGGCTACGGGCCCTTCGCCCCCGGCATGCTGCACAGCGTCAACGCCAACTGCTACCGCTGCCCCCTGGGGCTGGAGCGCGACCGCTGCGCCGTCGCCTGCGCGGGCATGGTGGACCGGGTGTACGAGCAGTCCGGCGAGCAGCGCCTCGCCGCGGTGGTCGTCGAGCCCGTCCAGGGCGTGGGAGGCGTCATCCCCTTCCCGCCCGAGTTCCTGGCGCACCTCCGCCGGTTCTGCGACCGCACGGGCGCCCTGCTGGTGTTCGACGAGATCCTCACCGGGGTCGGGCGCACGGGCACCATGTGGGCCTTCGAGCAGACCGGCGTGGTCCCCGACGTGCTCATCGCCGGCAAGGGCCTCGCATGCGGCTACCCGATCTCGGTGATCGCGTCGCGCCGCGAGATCCTCGACTCGGGGCCGTTCGCCATGCCCGGCGCCGGCGCGTCCACGTTCGCCAGCGGCAACGTGGCCTGCGCGGCGGCGGCGGCCGCCCTCGGGATGCTCGAGGACGGCGCCATCGTCGCCAACGGCCGCCGGGTCGGCGCCGCCATGCTGTCGGCCCTTCGCGACGTCGCCGATCGCCATCCCCTCGTGGGCGACGTCCGCGGCGTCGGGATGCTCATGGCGCTGGAGCTGGTCACCGACCGCGCCACCAAGGCACCCATCCCGCCCGCGACGGCCCGCCGACTGGTCACCGCCCTCGCCCGCCGCGGCGTGCTCGTCGCCGGCGGCGGCGCGGTGCTGCGGATCACCCCGCCCCTGGTGATCGAGGAGGAGATGGCGCTGGCCGCCGTCGCCCTCCTCGACGAGGCGCTCTCGGAGGTGGAGGCCTCGGCCGCCTGAACCGCTAGGCGCCAGCGTCCAGGTCCGCCGCCAGGGTGGCGACCGTGCGGTGGCGCGCCACCTGCTCGTCGCTCACGGCGAGCCCGGCCTGGCGGGCCTCGGCGAGGGCGTCGAGGAAGGAGAAGTCCTGCCAGTACGGGCGGGCCGGGTCCGCGACGCCCCATAGGGCGGCGAGGGCGTCCGCGCCCGGCGAGGAACCGGGGGCGGGCGACGGCGGCGGCGCCGGCGGCAGGGCGGAGGGGTCGGGCCGCCCGTCGGGCCGCCGGGGCAACTCGTCCACGGTGACCGCCGTCGCCGGCCACAGGGCGCCGGGCAGCTGCTTCCACAGCGTCCGGCGCAGCTCGGCGAGCGACGGGGCCCGGTCGCCCATCGGGACGACGTAGGCCACCAGCCGGCGCCCGTCCGGGACGGCCAGCCCCACGTCGGCCACGCCGGGGCAGCGGGCCAGCGCCGCCTCCAGCCGCGCCCGGTCGCCCCGCAGGCCGCGCACGTCGACGAGGTCGCCGTCGCCGGCGGCGGGGACGGGCTCCGGCCCGAGCGACAGCTCGGAGACCGGCCGGTCGGGCGAGACGACGACGTCGGCGAGGAGCGCCTCGACGTGGCCGAGCAGGCGCCGCCCGGCCGGGCGGGGGAACGCGCCGCGGGCGACCAGCGAGAGGCCGTCGTCGTGCTCGACGAGCGACACCAGCACGAAGGTCCCGAGGTACAGCCCGTCGCCCCACGCCGGGCGCCCCTCGCGGGCACTGAAGTGGCGCTCCCGGCGCGACGCGGGCGGGACGTCGAACGGGCCGGCGCGGACGCCCGGCAGGCCCACGGGGGCCCGCCTCGGCGCCTCGCCCTGGAAGACGACCGCGACCTGCGGCACCGCGCCGTGCTCGGCCGCGGGCGGGCCGAGCGTCTCCTGCACCACCGCGTCGAACCCCACGTCCTGATGGCCCATGGCGCCGAGCACGGCGGCCCGGGCCCGGGCGGCCAGCTCCCGGAACGGGGGGTCGCCGTCCAGCCGCAGGCGCAGCGGCACCTTCTTGGTGAAGCAGCCGATGAGCGGCTCGACGGCGCTGCGGGTGCGGTGCGCGGAGACGGCGCCGAGCACGAGGTCGTCCTGTCCCGTGTAGCGCCCGACCACGGCGCCGAAGGCCGCCAGCACCGCCATGTACGGGGTGGCCCGGAGGTGGGGGCCGAGCGCCCGCACCGCCGCCGACAGCTCGGGGGGGAGGTCGACCCGCACGGGCCCGCCGGCTCCCTCGCCGGGCGGGCCGCCCAGCGGCAGCTGCACGGCGAGTGGCGCGCCGTCGAGCTCCCGGCGCCACCACGCCCGCTGCTCGTCGCCGCTCGCGCCGTCGAGGGCGGCGCGCTGGCGGCGGGAGAAGGTGGTGAACGTGGTCGCTGGCTCGGCCAGCGCGGGCGGCGTGCCGTCGAGGCGGGCGGCGTAGAGCGACGACAGGTCGCGTCGGAAGAGGTCCACCGACCAGTCGTCGAACACCGTGTGGTGCAGGCGCACGACCAGGACGTGGTCCTCCTCGCCCAGCCGGAGCAGCGACGGCTCGAACAGCGGCCCGTCCACCAGGTCGAACGGTCGCACGCTGGCCTCGGTGAGCAGGCGGGCGGCCTCGGCCTGGCGGCGCTCCGGCGGCAGGGCGGCCAGGTCGACGACGGCGAGCGGGTCGGCGGCCGCCGGGCGCACGACCTGGCGGGGGACCCCGGGCGCCGACGTGAACGTCGTGCGCAACGGCTCGTGGCGGCGCACGAGGTCGGCCAGCGCGCCGGCGAGGGCGGCGACGTCCAGCGGGCCCTCGAAGCGGCGCACCAGGCAGGGGAGGTTGAAGCTGCCGGGCGCCAGCTGCTCGTGCCACAGCATGGGTTCCTGCGACACCGCCACGGGGGCCGCGGTCGCCGGGGCGGGAAGGGGGCGGCAGCCGGGGATCTCGACGACCGCCGCACCGGGGAACGCCCGGGCCACGGCGGGTGCCGACCGGCCGCTCAGCAGGATCCGGGTCACCGGCCGGAGGGCGGCCCGGCCGGCGGGCGTGGCCGCCAGCGCGGCGGCGAGGGGCGGCGACAGGCCCACGGCGGCGGCCGGGTGGGCGGCGACGGCGGCGGCCACGCGCTCCGGCGACAGGGCGGGGACGGCCACGACGGCGCCGCCACCGGCGGCGGCCGCCGAGAGCGCGTAGCGGCCGCCCGCCGTGCCCGGCGCCCAGCCGTGCACCAGGGCGCCGCCGGGCGGCGGTGCGGGCGGGGCGTCGATCTGGCGGGACGTCCGCTGCTCGGGGACGGGCGGGCCGAGCGGTGCGGGCCGGAACAGGAGCTCGGCCACGGCGTCCGGGTCGACGCCGGCGCCGGGCGGCGCCGCGTCGGCGTCGAGATCGGCGGGCGCCGCCCACCAGGCCGAGGCCGCATCCACGCCCAGGTGGGGCGGCGACAGCACGCCCACCGCGCCGGCGTGCACCACCGCCCGGGCGGCATCGGCGGCGGTCGCCCCGGGCGACACCAGCACGGCGACGGCTCCCGCCCGGCGCACCCCCAGGTGGCACACGGCGAAGTCGCCCCACGCCGCCAGGTCGAAGCGGACGGCCACCCGGTCGCCCGGGCCCACGCCGCGCCCGGCCAGCCCGCCGGCCACGGCGGACGCTCCCGCGTCCCACTGGGCGAAGCTGAGCGCGTCGCCCCCGGCGGCGACGACGGCGACGGCGTCGGGCGTGGCCCGGGCCGCGGCGGCGACCCGGTCACCCGGCCGCACCGGGCGCACCGGGGCGGCGGCTCGGTCTCCCATCGGGGCACAGCGTAGGCGGATCGATCTAGCGTCGGCCTGTGCGTGCGCTGTTCACCTGTGTGCCCGGCTATGGCCATTTCCACCCGATGGCGCCCCTCGCCCTGGCGCTGCGGGCAGCCGGCCACGACGTGGCCTTCGCCACCGAGGAGCGGTTCTGCGGGCGGGTGGAGCGGGCCGGGTTCGACGCCTTCCCGGCCGGGCTCGGTCCCGGCAAGGTGTTCGAGCGGGCGCTGGCCCTGCCCGACGCCGTGGCTCCGGGCCCCGAGAACGCCGCCCGCTTCGGTGCGCAGATGTTCGCCGCCGTGGCGGCGCCCGCAAAGGCGCCCGACCTCGTCGCGATAGCCGAGCGGTGGCGGCCCGACCTCGTCGTCGCGGACGTCACCGACTTCGCCGGCCCGGTGGCGGCCGCCGTCGCCGGCGTGCCCTGCGTCGCCCACGGCCTCGGTCCGCGGTTCCCGATGGAGCTGTTCGAGGCGGCCGAGGAGCTGGCGGCGCCGGCGTGGGAGGCGTGGGGGCTCGAGCGGCGGCCGCTCGCCGGCATGTTCGGGTGCGCCTACCTCGACACCTGCCCACCGTCGCTCCAGTCGGTGGAGGCGGGGCGGCTGGCCGCCGTGGCGCGCCCGATGCGCCCCGTGGCGTTCGACGCCCTGCCCGGCGACGCCCTTCCGGCGTGGGCCGCCGAGCTGGGCTCCCGGCCCGTTGTCTACGTCACCCTCGGCACGGTGGACAACGAGGCCGAGGGCGTCATCGAGGCGGCGGTGGAGGGGCTTCGCGGCGAGCCGGTCGACCTCGTGGTCACCGTCGGCCCGAGCCGCGATCCCGAGGAGCTGGGGCCCCAGCCCGCCAACGTCCACGTCGAGCGCTACGTCGCGCAGTCGCTGCTGCTCCCGTCCTGCGACGCCGTCGTCGCCCACGGCGGCTCGGGGACGCTGCTCGCCGCCATCGCCCTCGGGCTGCCGATGCTGCTCCTGCCCCAGGGCGCCAACCAGTTCACCAACGCCGAGCGCGCCGAGGCACTGGGCGTGGCGAGGTGCCTGGGCCCGCCCGACGTCCGCCCCGAGGCGGTGCGGGTGGCGGTGCGTGCGCTGCTCGACGACCCGTCGTACCGGCAGAGGGCGCGGGCGGTCGCCGAGGAGATCGCGGCCATGCCCTCCCCCGGCGACGTGGTGCCCGGGCTGGAGGAGCTGGCCGCGGCCGGCGCCGTCCCCGGCTGACGGAGAGGAGGCTTGGCGGTAGGGTTCCTTCCGCAGGTATGTCCATCCGAGCCTCCACTCGACTGGTGCTGCTCGGTACGGCCGGGGGGCCCCTTCCCTCCCCCGTCCGGGCCGGCATCGCCCAGGCGGTCGTCGTCGGCGGCCGCACCTACCTGGTCGACTGCGGCAGCGGCGTCACCCGCCAGCTGCGGCGAGCCCGGCTGCTGTCGGGCCTGCGCCGGGTGTTCGTCACCCATCTGCACTCGGACCACGTGTGCGACTACTTCCACCTGTTCTGGCTGGGCTGGCCCGTGCTCCAGTGGAACCCGCCCGTCCACGTCCACGGTCCGGGGCCGGCGGGCGGTGCCAGCGCTCTCCCGGCCGACGAGCCCGGCCGCCCGCCCGTCCCGCTCGTCCGCCCCGACGGCCCCACCCCCGGCATCGTGGAGGTCACCGAGCGGCTGCTGGAGGCCCACGCCTACGACCTCAACATCCGCATGCGCGAGGCGGGCCGCCGGGACCTGAGGGGCATCGTGGTCCCGCACGCGATCGAGCTTCCCGCCGGCCTGGGCGCGGCCGGCCCCGACCGGGTGGCGCCCGACATGGAGCCGCTCCTGGTGGCCGAGGACGACGCCGTGCGGGTGACCGCCACGCTCGTGCGTCACGCGCCGGTCTTCCCCGCCTTCGCCTTCCGGGTCGACACCGACGCCGGCTCGGTCGTCGTGTCCGGCGACACCGCCCCGTCGCCCAACCTGGTGCGCCTCGCCCGGGGCGCCGACGTCCTCGTGCACGAGGTGTACGACGACGGGGACGACCGGGGCGACCGGGACCGTGACCACCGGGACGGTGCCGCAGCCCCCGCCACCGACGAGGAGCGCCACGAGGCGGAGCGCCGCCACCACCACCTCACCACGTCGCACACCGGGCTCAGCCAGGTCGGCGCGGTGGCTGGCGAGGCAGGCGTGCACCGCCTCGTGCTCACCCACTTCGTGCCCGGCGACGACGTGCTGGCGGACGACCACTGGGTGAAGGGCGTCACCGGCTTCGACGGCGAGGTCGTGATCGGCCACGACCTGGTCGAGCTCGAGCTGTGATGACCGCCGACGGCGACCGGCGGACGCTGGCCGACCTCGTCGAGGCGCAGGTGCGGCGGGCGCCCGATGCCACCGCCGTGGTGGCGGCCGACGGCGGCACGCTGACCTTCGCCGGCCTCGACGCGCGCGCCAACCGGGTCGCCCACCGACTGCGATCGCTCGGCGTCGGGCCCGACGTGCTGGTCGGCGCCTGCCTCGACCGCTCGCTCGACATGGCGGCCGGCCTGCTCGGCATCCTGAAGGCGGGCGGGGCGTGCGTACCCCTCGACCCCTCGTACCCGGCCCTCCGCCTGGCGCAGATGCTGGACGACGCGGCGCCGCCCGTGGTCGTCGCCACGGCCGCCCTCGCCGGGCGTCTGCCGCCTGGGCCGGCCCGCCACACCGTGCTGCTGGACGCCGACGCTGCCGCACTCGACCGCCATCCCGCGTCGGCGCCGGACCGCCACGTCGGGCCGGAGCACCTGGCCTACGTGATCTACACGTCCGGCTCCACCGGCCGGCCACGGGGCGTCCTGCTGCCCCACGGGGCGCTGGTGAACCATGCCCTGGCCGCCATCCGGTTGTACGAGCTGGCGCCCGGCGACCGCGTCCTCCAGTTCTGCTCGATCAGCTTCGACGTGAGCATCGAGGAGCTCTTCCCCACGTGGGCGGCGGGGGCCACCGCCGTCCTCCGCCCGGACGACGTGCCCCTGCTCGGCCGGGCCTGGGACGAGTGGCTGGAGGAGCGGGGCGTCACCGTGCTCAACCTCCCGACCGCGTACTGGCACGACTGGGTCCGCGACCTGGCCGGCGCCGAGCGCGCCGCGCCGCCGGCCGTGCGGCTGGTGATCGCCGGCGGCGAGAAGGCCCTGGGGGCGACGCTGAAGCGCTGGCGGGACGTCGCCAAGCCCGACGTGCGCTGGATCAACGCCTACGGCCCCACCGAGGCGTCGGTGATGGCCACCACCTACGAGGCGGGCGACGAGGACGGCGACGCCGACCCGCCCATCGGCCGGCCGCTGCCCAACGTCACCGCCCACGTCCTCGGCGGCGACCGCCGGCCCGTCGGGCCGGGCGAGGCGGGCGAGCTGTTCCTCGGCGGGG
This sequence comes from Acidimicrobiales bacterium, assembly GCA_035540975.1. Taxonomy (NCBI): domain Bacteria; kingdom Bacillati; phylum Actinomycetota; class Acidimicrobiia; order Acidimicrobiales; species Acidimicrobiales bacterium. The sequence goes on along the minus strand of DATLFN010000099.1, from coordinate 10,360 downwards.
CCGGGCTGGCGCGTGGGTACCTCAACGCCCCGGAGCTCACGGCCGAGCGGTTCGTGCCCGACCCGTTCTCGGCCGCGCCGGGCGCCCGCCTGTACCGCACCGGCGACCTGGTCCGGGAGCGGCCCGACGGTCAGCTGGAGTTCCTGGGACGGGCCGACCAGCAGGTGAAGATCCGGGGGTTCCGCATCGAGTGCGGCGAGGTGGAGGCGGCCGTCGCCGCCCACCCGTCGGTCGACCGGGCGGTGGTCGTGGCCCGGGAGCCGACGCCCGGCCGGCGCCGGCTGGTGGCCTACGTCGTGCCGCCGCCCGGCGGGGCGGCGCCCGCGCCGGGGGAGCTGCGCCGGTTCGCGGCCGCCCGGCTGCCCGCCTGGATGGTGCCGTCGGCGTTCGTCGCCCTCGGCACGCTCCCGTACACGCCCAACGGCAAGGTCGACCGCGACGCCCTTCCCGACCCCGACCTCGCCGCCGGCGCCGGCGCCGGTCGGCCGCCGCAGCCGGGCACGGAGGAGGTGGTGGCGTCGGTCTGGCGCGAGGTCCTCGGCGTGGACGGCGTCGGTGCCGACGACGACTTCTTCGAGCTGGGCGGCCACTCGCTGCTCGCCACCCAGGCGGTGGCCCGCCTGCGGGAGCTGTCGTGGCCCGACACCCCGCTCCAGGCCATCTTCGAGGCGCCCACGGTGGCGTCGCTCGCCGCCGCCCTCGACCGGGGTGCCGCCGCCGCCGACCCCAGGCCGCCCCTGGTCCGCCAGCCCCGCTCGCCCGGCGACCGGCTGCCGCTCTCGCTCCCCCAGGAGCAGATGTGGGGGCTCGAGATGGCGGCCGACCCGCCCGGCCTCTACAACGTCACCGCCCAGCACCGCTTCGGCGCCGACGTGGACGCCCGGGTGCTCGCCCGCACCTTGGCGTACCTGGCCGAGCGGCACGAGACCCTGCGCACCGGCTTCTCGTCGGAGGGCGGCCGACCGTGGCAGGCGGTGGCCGGGTCGGTGGACGTCGAGGTGGAGACGCACGACCTGTCCCACCTGGCGGAGCCCGAGCGCGACGCCGAGCTTCGCCGCCTGGTCGGCGAACAGGACGCCCGCCCGTTCGACCTCGCCGCCCCGCCCCTCTTCCGCTGCGCCCTCTACCGCCTGGGCGGTGCCGCCGAGGTGGCCGTGACCTTCGACCACCTGGTGTGCGACGGCACGTCGGCCTTCGTCTTCCTCAGTGAGCTGGCGGCGGTCCACGACGCGCTCGCCGCCGGCCGGGAGCCGGGCCTGCGCCCGCTGCCCGTGCAGTACGCCGACTTCGCCCTGTGGCAGCGCCGGTGGATCACCGACGATCGGCTGGACGAGCAGCTGGCGTACTGGCGGCGGAAGCTGGCCGGCATGCCCCTCGGGCCCGGGCTCCCCTTCGACCGGATGCCCGACCGCCCCTCCCGCCGCATCTCGTCGCGGCCGCTGGCGGTCCCGCCCGCCCTCCACGGTGCCGTCACGGAGCTGGCGCGGTCGGCCGCCGCCACCGCCTTCATGGTGGTGGCGGCGGCCGTCCAGGCCGCGATCGCCCTCAGGGGCGGGCGCACCGACGTCGTGGTGAGCACGACGCTGAGCGGCCGCCAGCGCTCGGAGCTGGAGGGGGTCGTCGGGTTCTTCGCCGGCATCGGGCGCATCCGGACCGACCTCTCGGGGGACCCGACGTTCGCCGTGGCGCTGGCGCGCGTCCGCGACAGCGTCCTCGGCCTGTTCGACCACCAGGACGTGCCGTTCATGCGCGTGCGCCGGGCGCTCTTCCCCGACTTCCCGACCGGGGGACCGGCGCTGCTCGCCGCCCTCCCCGTCGACCTCCAGTACTTCCGGGCGGCGCCCGACGAGTGGGCGCCGGGGTCGGCCGTCGTCTCCCCGGCCGACCACAAGGGAGCCGACCGCCTGTGGTTCCGCGGCCAGATGCACCCGCTGGCGATCACCCTGCTCGACGACGGCCGGGAGATGTGGGGCGAGGTCAGCTGGAAGGACGACTTCTACGACGCCGCCACCGTCGAAGCCCTCGCCGCCGCGTTCCGGCGGGTGCTGGCGGGCGCCGTCGCCGACCCCGCCCTCCGGCTGTCGGAGCTCCCGGCGTGACCGACGTCGGTACCAGCGCCCCCGCCCTCGTCCGGACCCTGGTGGCCGACCTCGCCGGGCTGGCCGGGCGCGCCGCCCGCGTCTGCGGCTGGGCCGAGGCGGACGGCGCCGTCCGCGACCACACCGGCCGGCTCCCGCTCGTCGGGGCGCCGGCGGGCGTCGCGCCGGGGTCGGCGATCGACGTGGTGGGGACGGTCGACGCCGGACCGCCCACCGCGCTCGCCGTCGAGGAGCTGCGGGTGGTCGGCCCGGCCGACGGCCCCCTCCCCGTGGACGAGCGCTCGGCCTTGGAGGACCGCCTCGACTGGCGCTGGGTGGACCTGCGCCGGCCCCGCAACCGCCTGGTGTTCGAGGTGCAGACCACGGCCGAGCACGCCATGCGCCAGTGGTGGCGCGACCACGGCTTCGTGGAGATCCACTCGCCGAAGGTGCGGGGCTACCCGAACCAGTCCGGCCGCGAGCTGTTCACCGTCCAGTACTTCGACGCGCCCGCCTACCTCGTGCAGTCGCCACAGTTCTACAAGCAGATGGCCATGGCTGCCGGCCTGGACCGGGTCTTCGAGATCGGCCCCGTGTTCCGGGCCAACCCGCTGGTCACCGCCCGCCACGACACCGAGTTCACCAGCGTGGACGTCGAGATCTCGTGGATCGACTCCCTCGACGACCTCCTCGACGTCGAGGAGCGCTGGATGCGGCACGTGATCACGGCGGTGTCGCGCGAGCACGCCGCCGACATCCAGCGGCTGTACGGGCGGGAGGTGGTGGTGCCGGAGACGCCGTTCCCGAGGGTCACCATGGCGGAGGCCCGGGCCATCCTCGCCTCGCACGGCCACACCGACCTCCCCGAGGGCGACCTCGACGCCGAGGGCGAGAGGATCCTCGGCCGCCACGTGCGGGAGGCGACGGGGTCGGAGTTCGTGTACGTGACCGAGTACCCGGAGGCGGTGCGGCCCTTCTACCACATGCGCCTCGGCGAGGGGTCGGGCCTCACCCGCAGCTTCGACCTCCTCTGGAACGGCCTGGAGGTCACCACCGGCGCCCAGCGCGAGCACCGCTACGACCGCCTGCTCGCCCAGGCCCGGCGGAACCCGGCCCGCGTCGAGGTCATCCGCACCTACCTCGACTTCTTCCGCTTCGGCTGCCCGCCCCACGGCGGGTTCGGCGTGGGGCTCACGCGCATGCTGATGTGCCTGCTGGACGTCGGCGACGTGCGGGAGGTCACCTACCTCCACCGCGGCCGCCACCGCCTGAGACCGTGACGGACGCCGAGGCCGACGACGCGGTCATCGTCACCCGCGGCCTCTCCAAGGTGTACCCGGGCGGCCTCACCGCCGTCGACGACCTCCACCTGTCCGTGCGGCGGGGCGAGATCTTCGCCCTGCTCGGGCCCAACGGGGCGGGCAAGACCACCACCGTCGGCATGCTCACCACCCGGGTGCGGCCCACGGCGGGCACCGCCCTGGTGGACGGGATCGACGTCGTGGCCGACCCGGCCGGGGCGAAGGCGGTCCTCGGCGTGGTGCCCCAGTCGAACACGCTGGATCGCAGCCTCACCGTCCGGGAGAACCTCTACTTCCACGCCCGCTACTTCGGCCACCGGCACCGGGCGGCCTCCGCCCTCGCCGGCGAGCTGCTCGAGCGCTTCCGCCTCACCGGCCGGGCGGCGGCCGACGTCGGCACCCTGTCGGGCGGGATGGCCCGCCGGCTCATTCTGGCCCGCGCCCTGCTCGCCCGCCCCGCCGTGGTGTTCCTCGACGAGCCCACCGCCGGGCTCGACCCCCAGAGCCGGCTGGTGCTGTGGGAGATGGTCGAGCAGCTGCACGCCGAGGGCGAGACGATCCTGCTCACCACCCACTACATGGAGGAGGCGGAGCGGTTGGCCGAGCGGGTGGCCATCATGGACCGGGGCCGGCTGCTCGCCCTGGACACGCCGGCCGGCCTCCGGCGCTCGGTGGCCGCCGGCGCCGTCGTCGTGCTGCGCACCGAGGGCGACCTCGACCGGCTCGCCGGCCGCCTCCGCGCCGAGCCGGGCGTCCGCGACGCCGACATCACGGAGGGGGGCCTCCGCCTCCGGCTGACCGACGCCGACGGCACGGTCGCCCGCATCGTCGCCGCCGCGTCGGCCGGGGGCTACCCGGTGCGGGGACTGTCGGTCAGCGAGGCGACCCTCGAGACGGTGTTCCTCGGGCTGACGGGGGAGGAGCTGCGGGAGTGACCGCGCCCGCCACCACGTCGGGCGACCCGGGCGACGAACGCCACCGGACGGGCGCCGCCGCCGGACCCGCCTCCCGCGGCGGCCGCCGCGGGAGGCCGAGCCGCCGGGCGGCCGTGAGCGCCCTGCTCCTGCGCGACCTCACCGTGCTGGACAAGTCGCTCGGGGAGTTCCTCCACAACACCGTCACCCAGCCCCTGCTGCTGGTGTTCGTCTTCACCTGGCTGTTCCCCACCATCGGCCAGGGCATCGGCGGCACCGACGACGCGGGCGCCGCACGCTTCGCCAGCCTCCTCATGGCCGGGCTCATCGCCCAGGCGATGGCCTTCCAGGGCGTGTTCCGCGTCGCCGTCCCGCTCGCCCGGGAGCTGGACGTCACCGGGGAGATCGAAGGCCGCGTGATGGCTCCCACCACCGTCGCCACCATGGCCTTCCAGAAGATCGTCTTCGGCGCCCTGCTGGCGCTGTTCGCGGCCATGGTCGTCTTCCCGGTTGCGGCCTTCCTGCCCGCCACCCCCGTCCTCCTCTCGGTGGACTGGCCGGTCCTGCTCACCCTCGTCCCGCTGGCGTGCGTGACGTCGGCGGCGCTCGGCCTCACCATCGGCACCCTGCTCAAGCCGGCGTCGGTCCCGATGCTGGCCGGCACGCTGGCCCTGCCCCTGGCCTTCGGCGGGGCCATCTTCTACACGTGGTCCTCGCTGGACCCGGTCCCGTGGCTCAAGTACCTGGTGCTCGTCAACCCGCTCGTCTACATGAGCGAGGGCATGCGGGCCGCCCTGTTCGTGGGCGTGGACCACATGCCGCTCGGCGCGGTCTACGGGGCTCTGGCCGTCTCGGCCGTCGTGTTCACGTTCCTCGGGACCCGCGGGTTCCGCCGCCGGGTCGTGTCGTAGGGGCGCCGTGCGCGGGATCCGCCGCCTGGGGCTGCTGGTCGCCGTGACGACGGCCGCGTTCGCGCTCGCCGTCGGCCGCTTCGAGAGCGCGGCGCGCGACGGGTGCGCCCAGAGGGCCGGGACGGACCGCTCCTACCGGGTGGAGCTGACCGCCCTCACGGCGGCCGGGACGGCGGGCAGGGCGACGGGGATGGGCGACGGCGCCCGGGACGGCGGCGCCAGCGGCGAGATGGCGGGCCCGGCGCAGAAGACCTACCGGCTGCGAGTGCTCCGGGACGGCCGGGCGGTGGCCGGCGCCCGTGTCTGCATCGCCGCCTACATGCGCGGCATGTCGGCCATGGCCGTCGTGGGCCATGCCACCGAGACGACGGCGGGGACCTACGTGGTCACCGTCGACTACCCCATGGAAGGCGCGTGGACGGCCCGGGTGGTCGTCGACGAGCGCGGCCGGCCGGCGGCGGCCACGACGTTCGACCTCGTCGCCCGGTAGCCCGCCCGGACGCCGGCCCATGAGAGGCTTCGTCGGTCCGGGCCCACTCCCTACGCCGCTCGGCGCCGATCGGCCGGCTCGCCTCGGCGCCGAGCGAGCCGGCCGTGCGGGCCGTCGAACCCACTCAGCGGACCTGGATGCGCCGAGGTCGGTCGTTCACCGGCTTGGGCAGGCGGATGGTGAGCACGCCGTCGTCGAGACGGGCCTCCACGCCGTCCTCCTCCACGTCGGCGGGCAGGACCACCTCGTAGTGGAAGCGGCCCACCACCCGTTCCCGGCGGCGGAGGATGCCCACCCGCTGGCGCTCCTTGCGCTCACCGGTGACGGTGAGCCGTCGTCCGGCCACCTCGATGTCGAGGTCGTCCTTCCTGACCCCGGGGAGCTCGATCTCGACGGTGAAGGCGTCGTCGGACTCCTCGACGTCGGCCGGCGGGGTGAAGCCCTCACCGAGCAGGCTCGGCAGCTGGCGCCACGACTCGAGGTAGTCGCCCAGCTGGCGGTTCAGCCGGTCCAGCTCGGCGAAGGGGCCCTGACGGATGTCGTGGGCGGTGCCGTTGCTGCGTCGCACGGGCAGTGCCATGTGACGTCACCTCCTCATGGTCCTGTGCGAGTGCGGGCGGCCCCGCTGTCCGGCCGCGGGGAGACCGGCGGGGCCGCCGCACGAGGGACGCGGCTCAGGCTGCGGTCGACTCGGCCTCGATGGCACCGGCCTTGGCGCCGCCCGAGGTGATCTCCACCTTGCGGGGCCTGGCCTGCTCGGCCACCGGCACGGTCACGGTCAGCACGCCGTTGTCGTAGCTCGCCTCGATGCGCTCGGCGTCGAGGCTCTCGCCCAGGAACAGCTGGCGGGTGAAGGCGCCCTGGGGGCGCTCCGAGGCCAGCACCTGGTCGCCCTCGGCGGGCTGCCACTGGCGCTGGGCCGACACGGTGAGCACGTTCTTCTCCACGGTCAGGTCGATGCTGGAGGCGTCCACGCCGGGCAGGTCGAAGTGGACCACGAAGGACTCGCCGTGGCGGTAGGCGTCCATGGGCATGACCGCCGTCGACGCCCCGTTGCCCAGCACCCGCTGGGTGAGCCGGTCGAGCTCGCGGAACGGATCGGTTCGCATCAACATGGGCTTGACCTCCTGTCGCTGGACTGTTCCTGCGTTCCCCCAAGTTGACAACCATGCACACAGGTTTATTCCCAACGGGGCAGCCAACTCCGGGCGGCGGCCCGCGACGAGTGGTCACGGCACGTGGGGCCAGCAGCGTCGCAGGGGACGCGCAGCCTGTGCCCGCCATCCGGCGGGCGGGCCGAGCGCTGCGGCTGAAGCGAGCCGCCGGCGCGAGGGCCGTTCAGTCGGCCGGGGGCGGGGCGGTCGCGGCCACCCGCGGTCGGCGGACCAGCCCGACCGCTCCGGCGCTCACCAGGACGAGGCCGGCGATCACCGACACCATCCACAGCCGGCTGGCATCGTCGGGGCCGGGTGCCGGACCGACGTCACGCGACCCCGCCCACGCCGGTGACCGGAGGGTGCCGAAGCCGCTCCACAGGTCGGCGGTGACGGTGCCGGGAGCGACGACCGGCGGAGGGACGGAGGCGACCGCCGGGGCCACGGCCGGCGCCGCCGGCGCGTTGGCGTCCCCGGCCGCCACGGCCACCGGCCCGGCCGGAGGCCCGGGGTCCGCGGGCCCGGCCGGCACCGCTGCGGGCGCCGGCTGCGCCCGCGCCGCGGCGCTCCGCACGGGTGGTGCGGGCGCAGGTGGGGCCGGCGCCGCCTGGGCCGTGGGTGCCGCCGGAGCGGCGGCGGGAGCTGCGGCCTGGACCGGCGCGGCGGCTGGCTGCTCGGTGGCCGCCGGCGGCGCCGACGCCGGGGCGGGCGGCGGTACGGGGGTGCCGAGCACCTGGACGGTGACGGAGGGCTTGTACGCCTCGCCGTCGGTCAGCCACTGCGTGGCGTTGACGGGGTAGAAGCCGGGAGCGGCGTCCGCCGGTATCACGATCTGCACCTGGAAGGTGCCGTTCGCGTCGGCGTCGGCGGTGGCGACGGGTACCCCGCTCGGCCCGTTCCAGCGGATGGTCACCGGCCCGGCCTCGGCGCCCGTCGGCTTGAACACCTCGCCGATGATCGTCACCGGCGCGCCGGGGTCGGCCTTGCCGGGTGTGATCGACAGGAGCCCTTCCTTCGCCGTGCACGCGAACGCCGGCACGGCGAGGAGACCCGCGAACGCCAGCACCGCCGCCGAGAAGACCGCCTTCCGGGCACCCCTGGTATCCCGCATGCCTACCCCCTTCGCCACACCGGAAGTATGGCATCGCCGCGCCGAAAAGTCGCCCCCGTGGAGGTCGGCTGGCGCCGGCCGGTCTGGTGGTCGGCCCGCACTCCGCCTACGTTCTTCGCCGAAGCAGGCTTCGAAACAAGGACTGCCAGGACTTCCCCGGCCGGAGAAGGAGACCCATGCGAGCTCGCTCATCCCGCGTCCTGTTGGCTGCCGTCGCCGCGAGCCTGATCGCCTCGGGGTGCGCGTCCGGTGGCGGCACCGCACCGGGGGCGTCACACCAGGCGACGCCGTCGGCCGACGACGCTGACACGGCGGCGGCCTTCGGCCGGCTCCCCCTCCGCTTCGAGCCCGATCGGGGCCAGGCGGGCGGCACGGCCGGGTACGTGGCGCGCGCCCCCGGCTACACGGCGTCGGTAGGGCCCACCGCGCTGGTGCTGTCGATCGGCGGCGCCGAGGCCGACACGGTGGGGATGCGGCTCGACGGCGCCGACGCGGGGGCAACCGCACGCCGAGGGGAACGCCTCGACGGCGTCAGCAACTATCTGTCGGGACCCGACCCGGCCGACTGGGTGCTGGGCGTGGCCGGCTACCGGTCCGTCACCTACGCCGGCGCCTACCCCGGCATCGACGTGGTGTACCGAGGTGCCCCGAGCGGGCTCGAGTACGACTTCGTGGTGGCGCCCGGCGCCGACCCCGGGCGCATCACGCTGGTCTTCGACCGGCCGGCCACCGTGGACGACGACGGCGATCTCGTCATCGAGACGGCGGCGGGCGCCGTCCGCCACCAGGAGCCGGTCGTGTACCAGGACATCGGCGGGCAGCGCCGCGCCGTCGACGCCGGGTACCTGGTCGAGGAGGGAGCCGCCGGCGCCACCGTGCGCTTCCGTCTCGGGCGCTACGACCCCGCCCGACCCCTAGTGATCGACCCGGCCGTCGTGTACTCCACGTTCCTCGGGGGCCCCCTCGGCGACGCCGTGAACGCCATCGCCGTGGACGGCGCCGGCCACGCCTACGTGGCGGGCAGCACGACGTCCACCGACTTCCCGACCGTCAACCCCGTTCAGGCGACGAAAGGCTCCGGCACGACGGGCGACGCCTTCGTGACCAAGCTCAACCCCGCCGGGAACGGCCTCGTCTACTCCACCTACCTGGGCGGCGGCCTGGCCGACGAGGCCTTCGGGATCGCCGTCGACGCGGCGGGCAACGCCTACGTGGCGGGCTCCACGGCGTCCACCAACTTCCCGGTGGCGAACGCCTTCCAGGCGGCCAAGGGGGCGGGCACGAGCACCGACGCCTTCGTGGCCAAGCTCAACCCGGCGGGCAACGCCCTCGTCTTCTCCTCGTACCTCGGTGGCCCGGGGGCCGACGCGGCCCGGGCCATCGCGCTGGACGCCGCCGGCGACGCCTACGTGGCTGGCTCCACCGAGTCGACCACGGGCGTGGCCACCGCGGGCGTCGTGCAGCCGGCCAAGGGAGCGGGCACCACCGCCGACGCCTTCGCCGCCAAGGTCGGCACCGCCGGGGCGCGCGTGTGGTCGACCTACCTCGGCGGCTCGGCAGCCGACCAGGCGAACGGCGTCGCCGTCGACGCCGGGGGCAACGCCTACGTGGCCGGCTCCACCGCGTCGGCGGGGATGTCGACCGCGGGGGCGTTCCAGGCGGCCAAGGGCGCCGGCACGACGACGGACGCCTTCGTCACCAAGCTGGCTCCCGATGCCACGGCACGCGTGTGGTCCACCTACCTCGGCGGAGGCCTGGCGGACAGCGCCAACGCCGTCGCCCTCGACGCCGGCGCCTCGCCCTACGTCACGGGGTCCACGGCGTCCACCGACTTCCCCACCGCCTCGCCCATCCAGGCTGCCAAGGCGGCCAGCCCGGCGACCGACGTCTTCGTGACCAAGCTGGCGCCGACCGGCGCCTCGCTCGTGTACTCCACCTACCTGGGCGGCGCCGAGGAGGACCAGGGCAAGGCCATCGCCGTCGACGCCACCGGCAGCGCCCACTTCTCGGGCATCGCCAGCTCCGAGCTGTTCCCGGTGGAGCGGCCGGTGGCCCGCAACGCCGGCAACACGGAGGCGTTCGTCGCCCGCCTGGCCCCGGCGGGCACCTCGTTCGTTTTCTCCACCCACTACGGCGGCATCGGCACCGACGACGCCCGCGCCATCGCCACCGACGCGTCGCAGGCGACGTACATCGGCGGCGTCACCACGTTCGCCCGCGACCCCGAGTACTTCCCCACGGTCAACGCCTTCCAGTCCGTCTTCGGCGGCGGGTTCGTGCCGGGAACGCCCAACTCGGGTGACGGCTTCGTGGCCAAGTTGGCGGCCGACACCCCGGGCCGCCCGCTGGTCACCCGCCTCACGCCACGCGGCGGCGACACCGGCGGCGGGACGCCCGTCAT
>DATLFN010000098.1 GCA_035540975.1 Acidimicrobiales bacterium | reverse complement strand
ACTTTACCAGGTCAGGCGTCGGAGGCGGCGACCGGAATCGAACCGGTGTACAGGGCTTTGCAGGCCCTTGCCTAAACCACTCGGCCACGCCGCCGGCGCTCGCAGGCTACCCCGTGTCGGCGTGCGCGGGGCTCGTCCGGTTCGGGACCAACGCCGGGGTCAGATGACCCTGGTGTCACCCGAGCGGGCCACGCCGAAGCCGATCCGGCCGCCGACGAACACGGAGAGTGAGATGACCCGGAGCGGCCCCCGGCGGTAGCCCGGCCGAGTCATCCGGAGATTGGTCATTGGTCGAACGGTCGCAATCGCCCACTCTCGGAAGCGACGCACCTATCGGGGCGCGGGTGGCCTGAGCCACCGACTCTTTCCGAAGCATCGGCGAACGGGGTGGCGAGCTTGAGAAACTTCCTGGGCGGACGGGCGGCCCGCCGGATCGGCGCCGTGATGATGGCCACCGGCGTCATGACGTCCCTCGTGGGGGCGTTCGCGCCGGCGAGCGGCGAGGTCGGCGACGTGCCCGTCGTCACCCTCGAGGACGGCGTCAACGGTTGCAACGGCGTGCGGCCGACTCCAGGCAGCGAGAACACCACGAAGCGGCTCGACCCCAACTTCGCCAGCAACTTCGACCCCGGCGGGCTGGTGGGCTTCATCATCGACTACCCCGTCGACGCCACCGACGTCGCAGGGCGGACCACGTTCGTCATCACCGACTGCGTGTTCGTCGACGACAACGCCGTGGCCAAGTACAGCGTGTCGTTCGTGCCGAACACCGAGGACTTCGAGCTGCGCTTCGCCGTGCCCATCGCGGCGGGGACGCCCCTCGGTGCCCAGTTCTGCAACTACGCCAAGACCACCGCCGCGCCCTCCGAGTCCCAGGCCAGCAACCGCAAGGCCGGCCCGGCGTGCTTCACGGTCGGCGGCGGACTGCGCATCGAGAAGCGCAGCGGCTCGACGACGGGGCCGCTCCTGGCGGGCGCCGGCTTCTCGGTGGTGTGCTCCCCCACCGTCCCGCTGCCGCCGACGATCATCACCGGGCTCAGCAACCAGAGCCAGACCAACCAGGACGGCACGGTGAGCGCGTCGGGAACGGCCACCACCGGGGCCATCGCCGTCAACGGGCCGTCGGGGACGCCGTGCACGGTGACCGAGACGGCGGCGCCGGACGGCTACCAGCTGGACGCCACCCCGCGGAGCCTGGTCATCCCCATCGGCACCAGCCAGACGGTCAGCGTCTTCGTCAACGTCCAGCTCGGTGACCTGGTGATCACCAAGGCGACCAACGGCGGGTCCGGCACCTTCACCTTCGACGTGGACTGCACCGGCACCACCTACGACACGGCCGTCACCATCACCGACAACGGCTCCCGGACCATCACCGGCATCGCCGTCGGAACGGAGTGCACGGTGACCGAGCGGGCCGCCTCCGGGTTCTCGACGGTCTCGTCGCCCGCCGACGGCCAGGTCACCATCGCCAGCGGCACGAACACCGTGGCGTTCACGAACACCCGGCTCACGGGTGACCTCGTCGTCACCAAGACGACGACCGGGGGCAGCGGCACGTTCAGCTTCGCCGTCGACTGCGACGGCACGGCGTTCGACCAGACGCTGACCGTCACCGACAACGGCTCCCGCACCGTGACCGGCATCCCCACCGGGACGAGCTGCACGGTGACCGAGACGGCCGACCCGCTGTTCACGTCGACGTCGGTCCCGGCCGACGGCACGGTCACCATCGCCACCGGCTCGAACACCGTGGCCTTCGCCAACGCCCGCAAGACGGGGGACCTGGTCGTCACCAAGGAGACGACGGGCGGCTCGGGGACCTTCACCTTCGACGTGGACTGCACCGGCACCGGCCACGACCAGTCGGTGACGATCACCGACAGCGGGGCCCGCCGGATCTCCAGCATCCCCACGGGCACCACGTGCACCGTGACGGAGCGGGACGACAGCCTGTTCAGCGGGTTATCCGTCCCTGCCGACGGGCAGGTCGTCATCGCCGTCGGTGACAACACGGTGGCGTTCACGAACACCCGGGACACCGGCAACCTGGTGGTCACCAAGGCCACCGTCGGCGGCAGCGGGACCTTCACCTTCGACGTCGACTGCGACGGCACCGTCCACGACCAGTCGTTCACGATCACCGACAACGGCTCGAAGACCATCACCGGGATCCCGACGGGCACCGACTGCACGGTGAGCGAGCAGGCGTCGGCCCTCTTCACCTCGGCCTCCGTGCCCGCCGACGGCAAGGTGACGATCGGAGCCACCGCCGCCACCGTCGCCTTCACCAACACGGCCAGGCCGGCGGGCATCACGCTCGACAAGAAGGTGAACGGCGGCGACCACGCCACCTCGGGTGACGCCCTCGTCGTGCACGCGGGCGACCGCCTGACCTACACGGTGCGCATCGAGAACGCCGGCAACGTCGCGCTGACCCTGGAGTCGCTGGCCGACACCCTCGAGCCCGGCTTCGCCGACCTGTGCCCCGAGCACGTCGGAGCGACGCTGGCGGCCGGGTCGTCGTTCACCTGCGCCTACCAGCGCTCCGCCTCGGGCGACGCCACCAACACGGCGTCGGTCGGAGCGGTGGACGCCCTGGGCCGGAAGTCCGGCGCCGCCGACTCCACCTTCGTCAAGGTGATCACGCCGGCCATCACCATCACCAAGGCGGCGACCCCGGCGAGCGTCTCCCCCGGCCAGGAGGTCACGTTCACCTACACGGTGACCAACACCGGCGACACCACCCTGAACGACGTCACGGTGACCGACGACGTCCTCGGTGGCATCGCCGTCATCGGCACCATGGCGCCGGGCGCCGTCGTGGCCGTCACCAAGTCCCAGGTGGTGGAGGCCGACAGCCCGACCCGAAACATCGGCACGGCCGCCGGCACCGACGTCCTCGGCAGGCAGGTGTCCGCCAACGCGGCGGCCGACATCGCCATCGTCCTGGGCGTGACGCTGGAGCGGCCGACCCTGCCTCGCACCGGGGCGCCCATCAGCCTCATCGCCCTGACCGGGTTGTTCCTGGTGCTCTTCGGGACGGGCCTGGTCGTGACGGGCCGCCGTCACGACGACTGATCGGCTCGGCCGACGACGCCGCAGCAGCGAGAGGGCCGGCCTCCGGGCCGGCCCCTCGTCGCGTCTACGCCCGGAACGCCCTCGACCACACCAGCGTGCGGGCGAGGTAGCTGCCCGGGGCGGTGGGGCCGGAGGCCCCGTAGGCGCCCTCGTAGCCCGGTGAGCAGAACCCGTCGGGGAAGCAGTACGGCACGGCGGGTTCGATCTGCGTCCCCTCGTGCCACTCGTTGTGGCTGGTGATGCTGACGACGTCGGCGCGGGCGTCGACGGCCCCCGCCCACGTGGCGTCGTAACGGGCGCCGCCTTCCCGGGCGACGAACTGGGCGTCCCTGGGCTTGAGCCGGCTCGCCGTGTAGCCGGGCGAGACGGACGGGCTGCACAGCAGGCCGTTCTGGCGGGCGGACCCGCACACGCCGGCGAGCTCCGACGGCGCGAAGCGCACGGCGTCGTAGGTGTAGATGCCGTCGAAGCCCGCCGTCCTGGCGAACGCCGAGAACTCGCCGGACTTCATCTGCACCGGGTTGCCGCTCTGGGCCATGACCCGGACGTCGGCGCCCATGGCCGCCCGGACGGGCGCCCAGGCGGCGGCCGGGAAGCCCTGGGCGTTGTACACCCACACGTCGCGCACACCGAGGCCCTTGAGGTACGCGACGTCGGCGGCGATGGTCGCCAGCGACCGCCCGACGTAGGGCTCGTGGTGCACGGCCACCCGGATGCCGGCGTCGGCCGCGGCGAGGAGCACCTGGGGCAGTCGCCGGTCCTCGAACGAGCCCCGGCCCCACCACGACGTCACGACGAGGTCGATCCCCGCCTGCGCCATCTCCGCCATGTGGCCCTGGAGGACGGCCGGGTCGCTACTCGAGTACGCCCCCCGCTGGGGGTAGTAGTTGGCGGCGACGTCACCGGGCGGCTGCTTGTTGTTGCCCTCCCAGTGGCGCCACTCGCCGTCCAGCGCGGGCGTGGCGTACCAGGGGTAGTAGAAGGCGGCGACCTCGGGGGTGACCCGGGCGGGCGACGCCACCATGCCCACGATGGGTGAGGCCAGGCGCTGGCCACCGGTGCTCCCCGCGAACGTGGCGTCGCCGAAGGCGAACACGCCGCCGTCGGACGCCGTCATCCAGTACCCCAGGTTCCGGGGCGTGGCGGCCAAGGCGACGACGGGCCGGTTGAGCGGGGCGGCGCCCATCGACCCGCGGAACGGGGCGTCGCCGAAGGCGAAGACGCCGCCGTCCGAGGCGACCATCCAGTACCCACGGCCTGATGGCGTGGTGGCCATGCCGATCACCGGGCGGTTCAGCCTGATGCCGCCCGTCGACCCCCGGAACACGGCGTCGCCGAAGGCGAACACCCCGCCGTCGGCCGCCACCAGCCAGTACCCCCGCCCGGTGGGAGTGGAGGCGGCCGTCACCACCGGCTGGTTCAGCTTGATCGATCCGGTCGAGCCGCGGAACACGGCGTCGCCGAAGGAGAAGACGCCCCCGTCCGAGGCGATCAGCCAGTACCCCCGCCCCGACGGCGTGGCCACGATCGCCACCACCGGCCGATTGAGGGCCACCGCGCCCATCGAGCCGTGGAAGGCGGCGTCGCCGAAGGCGAAGACCCCGCCGTCGGATGCCGCCAACCAGTAGCCGTTGCCCGTCCGGGTCGTGGCCATGCCGACGATGGGCCGGTTGAGCCTGGTGGCTCCGGTGGACCCGAAGAACCCGGCGCCGCCGAACGCGAAAACGCCGCCGTCCGATCCCACGAACCAGTAGCCGCGCGCCGACGGTGGAGGCGCGGCCGCCGCGGCAGGGGCGTTCCCGCCCACCGCCACACCGCACGCCGCAACCACGACCGCCGCCAACGCCTTGCCGAGTGCCCGCCGCATCCCGAGAGTCTGCCCCGGCGCACCGGCGTTCGGTCAACCGGCCTCCAGGGGGGCGAGCTCGGCCCGGGACGCCAGGCCCAGCCAGCCGGCGGCGAGGAGCAGCGCGCCACCGAGGACGTACACGGCGCGGATGCCGACGAGGTCGGCCAGGGCGCCCCCCACCCCGATGCTCACCAGCCGGGACGACTGCCAGACGACGTCGTAGAAGGCGAAGACCCGGCCGCGCAGTCGGTCGGGCACCGACGACTGGAGCACCGTGTTCCACGTCACCATGCCGGTGGACGTCCCCACCCCGTAGCCGACCAGGGCGGCGAGGGCCACGGCGAACGACGAGAAGGCGGCCAGGACGAGGTCGACGGCGCCCCGGAGCAGGTAGGGGCCGAACAGGAGCGCAGGGCGGCGCACGTCGGGCACGATCCGCTGGAGGACGAGCGGTCCGACGCCGGCGCCGATGCCGATGGCGCCGACGAGGACGCCGAAGCGGCCGGCTCCGACGTCGAGGTGGTCCTGGGCGAGCACGACCAGCAGGGCCGACGTGGCGCCCGCCGACAGCGCCGCCAGCGCCTGCACGCCGGCCAACGTCCGCAGGAGCGGCGACCGGCGCACCGTCCGCAGGCCCTCGGCCACCAGGTCCCGGCGGCGGGGCCGGGCGACCCCGTCCGGCGCGCCCGGCGGCGGGGGCGGCAGGGCGATCCCGGCCAGCAGGACCGCCGACACGACGAAGGAGGCGGCGTTGAGGGCGAAGGCGGCACCGGGGCCGGTCCACGCCACCAGCACCCCGGCCAGCGGCGCCAGCACGATCTGGGAGAGGACGGCGGCCGACCACATGGCGGCGTTGGCCCCGGCGAGCTCGTCGGCCGCCACGACGGAGGGCACGGCGCTCGACGAGGCCGGGTTGAAGAACACCGTGAAAGCCGACAGCCCGAAGGCGGCGGCGTACGCCACGGCCACGTCGTCGTGCCACAAGGCCAGCCCCAGGGCGACGAGCGCCCGCCCGAGGTCGGCGGCGACCATCACGTGCCGCCGGGAGAACCGGTCGACGAGGGCGCCCGCCACGAACCCGAGGGCCAGCACCGGCACGATCTCGAAGGCCACGGTGACGCCGACCTTCAGCCCCGACCCGGTGAGCCGGTAGACCAGCACCACCAGCGCGATCGACCCGAACGTGTCGCCCCACCGGGAGACGGTGGAGGCCACCAGCAGCCGTCGGAAGGCGGGACGGCGCAGCGCGCGCCGGAGGGGCGACGCGCCGTTCCCGGCGCCGGCCCCGGCGCCTACCGGACCTGGCGCCGCTTCCCCTTCCCGACGTCGTGGAGGAACCCGCGCACGCCGCTGGACCGCGCCGTGCCGCAGGCGGCCCGGTGGGCGAGCACGACGACCCGGGTCGACGCGTCGTGCTCGGCGTTGCCGAGCAGCTCGTGGGTGGCGCTCATCAAAGGCGGTCCTCGGGCCGGGGAGGGCGCAAGCTACCTCACGACACGGGCGCGACCGGGGCGGGCGCACCTGACGGGAAGCATCCATAATCGCGGTTGTGGTCCCGTTCTCGCCCCGTGCCTGGCGCATGCTCAACGCCAGCAGCGCCGGCGGTGACGCCCGCATCTCGCGGGAGCTGGTGGAGCGGGTGTGGGGCTTCGCCCGGCGCTACCGGCGGTGGATCGCCGGGCTGGTGGCCACCATCGTCGCCACGTCGGTGCTGGGTGCCGTGCCGCCGCTGCTCTACCGGGCGGTGATCGACGACGCCATCATCGGCAGGCGGCCGGGGCTGCTCGACGTGCTCGCCCTGGCGATCCTCGTCTCCGCGTTCGCCGCCACGGTCGGCCAGGTGGCGAGCCGGTGGTTCGTCAGCCACATCGGCGAGGGGATCATCTTCGACCTCCGGGTGGCCCTGTTCGACCACATCTCGCGCATGCCGATCGCGTTCTTCACCCGGTCACAGACGGGCGCCGTGACCAGCCGCCTCACCCACGACCTGGCCGGCGGCCACCGCATCTTCACCGAGACGCTGTCGGGGATGCTCTCGACCCTCCTGGGGCTCGTCGTGACCCTGGTCGCCATGCTCCTGCTCGAGTGGCGCCTGACGCTCCTCGCCCTCGTCATCGCCCCCCTGTTCATCGTCGTCACCCGCCGCATGCGGGGCCGGCTCCACAAGCTGATGACCGAGCAGATGGACGCCAACGCCAGGATGAGCGCCCAGATGACGGAGCGCTTCCAGGTCGGCGGCGCCCTGCTGGTCAAGCTGTTCGGTCGGCCCGACCGGGAGTCCGGCACCTTCGCCGCCCGGGCCGAGCGCATGCGCGACGTGGGCATCGACACGGCGGTCCACAGCCGCGTCTTCCACGGCATGTTCGGCCTCGTCGCCGCCGTGGGGATCGGCCTCGTGTACTGGGCCGGTGGCCGCATGGCCATCTCCGGCGACGTGTCACTCGGCACGATCGTCGCCTTCACCGCCTACCTCACCCAGCTGTACGGGCCCATGACGGTGCTGGCCGGCGCCCGGGTCGACCTGGCCGGATCCGTCGTGTCGTTCCAGCGGGTGTTCGAGGTGCTCGACTTCCCGTCCGCCATCACGGAGCGGGAGGCGCCGGTCAGGCTGACCTCGCCCCGGGGCCGGGCCGAGCTCGACGGCGTCTGGTTCCGCTACCCCCGCCCTGCCGACGTCACCCTGCCCTCGCTGGAGGGCGAGTCCACCGACGCCGGCTACGACGAGCGGGCGTGGGTCCTGAAGGACGTGTCGTTCGCCATCGAGCCGGGGCGCAGCGTCGCCCTGGTCGGCCCGTCGGGCGCCGGGAAGACGACGATCGCCATGCTCCTCCCCCGCATCCACGACGCCACCGCGGGGACGGTGCGCATCGAGGGCCACGACGTCCGCGACCTGGCGCTGGACAGCCTCGGCGCGGCCGTCGGCATGGTCATGCAGGACGCCCACCTGTTCCACGACACGATCCGCAACAACCTGCTGTACGCCCGCCCCGACGCCACCGAGGCGCAGCTCGTCGAGGTGGCCCGGGCGGCCCGCATCCACGACCTGGTGGCCTCGCTGCCCGACGGCTACGACACCGTCGTCGGTGAGCGCGGCTACCGGCTGTCGGGCGGGGAGAAGCAGCGGGTCGCCATCGCCCGGCTCCTTCTCAAGGACCCCGCGCTCGTCATCCTCGACGAGGCCACGGCCCACCTCGACTCCGAGTCGGAGATGCTCATCCAGCGGGCCCTGGCCGAGGCGCTGTCCGGGCGGTCCAGCCTGGTGATCGCGCACCGCCTCTCGACGGTGCTGGCGGCCGACGAGATCCTGGTGCTCGACGAGGGCCGCATCGTCGAGCGGGGCCGCCACGAGGTGCTGGCGACGGCCGGCGGCCTCTACGAGGAGCTGTCGCGGATCCAGTTCGAGCGGCCGGCCGTCTGACCGGCGGCCCCAGCGTTCCACCGAGCGGGCGCCGGCGTCAGTCCTTGAGCTCGGGGATGCCCATGGCCCGGGCGGCCGCCGTCCAAGCATCGGTCCGGGGCCACACCACGATGTCGCGCCCGTCGGCCACCAGGGGGTCGAGGGTGAAGATCACGACCTCCCCCTCGGGGCCCTGGCGCCACATGTCGGGCGGGAACGGCATGACGGCGGTCGAGTACGCGCACACCCGGGCCCAGGGGACCTCCAACGAGATGTTCTGCACCTTCACCCGGCCGCGGCGGTCCCGCGTCACCTGGTCGAACATGACGATCCGGCGCTGCGTGGCCGTCGTGTAGCGGGGCTCCGACAACTCGCTGAGCAGGATCCCCTGGAGGAAACCGTCGCCCGAGGCGCCCTCGAGCTCGTACTCACCGGCAGCCAGCCAGCTCACGGCGCGGCAGCCGCGCCTATGGGCGGCGCGGGGCCCTGCCCGGCCGCGCCGGAGGCGACTCCTGGGCCCTTGCCTCGGCCCTGGCCGCTCGGCGCGCCTCCCGCGCCGCCTTGGCCCGCTGGGCGGCGGCCAGCGCGCGCTCCTGTGGGGTGAGCGCCCGGTCGGCCGCCGGTCCCGGCGCCCCCGCTGCCTTGGCCGCCTTGGCGGCCTTCCCCGCCGCGGAGGCCCTGCCGGCGGAGGCCCTGCCGGCGGCGGGCGCCCGGGTGGCCCCCTTCTTGGCTGCCTTGCCGGCGGCCCCGGCACGCGAGGCGGACGGCTTCGTCGCCGGCGTCAGCTTCCCGGCCGCCGCGTCCTTGGCCGTCCCGAGCTTGTCGGCCGCCGCGTCCTTGGCCGTGCCGAGCTTGTCGGTCGCCGCTCGCGCCGCGTCGGCCAGCTTGTCGACCGCCGCGTCCTTCGCCTCGGCCAGCTTGTCGGCGGCGCCCGTCCTGCCGGCGGCGGGGCGTCGGCCGGCGGCCGCCTTCCCGGCGGTCGCGCCGGCGCGGGCGGGCCTGCCCGGCGCCGGCATCGCGGCGGTCGACGTCGCGCCGGTCGCCTTGGTGGCCGCCGCCTTCTTGGCCGTCGCCTTGGTGGCCACCGCCTTCCTGGCCGTCGCCTTCTTGGCCGTCGCCTTCCTGGCCGTCGCCTTGGTGGCAGCCGCCTTCTTGGCCGTCGCCTTCTTGGCCGAGGTCGTCCCCGCCGCGGCCGCCTCCCGGGCGACGGCGCGGTCGTTGCGAGCCTTGATGAAGGCCCCCGTCTGGGCGGCGGCCATGTTCATCATCCCCGGCGGCTTGCCCCGGCGGAGGACGTTCATCTGGTGGGCCGAGGCGGCCGAGGCGCCCTCGCCGTCCTCGTCGTCGACGGACACCGACTGGAGGCGGGCCTTGCGCTCGCGGTACTCACGCTGCAGGCGCTCCTGGCGCTCCAGGACCTCCCGGAGGGCTCGGTCGCGCTGGGCCTCGACGGACGAGGAGTCGAGCCGGGGACGGGCGTAGTCCTCGATGCGCCCCGAACGGCCGCGCGACGCCGCCCAGTCCCGCAAGGCGAGCTCGGTGACGAGCTCCTCCTCCTCCTGGGCGCTGCGGGGGCCCTCGAAGCCCTCGTCCTCCTCGTCGACCGCCTCGTCGTCCTCGACGGGGCCGAAGCGGCGGCCGCCGAAGCCCGGCGAGCGGGACGCCTCGGGCGCCGCCGTAAAGGAGCGGGGCGGCGTGGGCCGCGGCCGGGGCGACGGCCGGGGCGACGGCCGCGGGGGCCCACCGGCGCCGCGGGTGAGGCGGTCGAGCTCCGCCTGCGCCTCGCGCTCGGCGTCCTCCCGTGACGAGCCTTCCCCCCCGAACCGCGGCTTCTTCATCCGGAAAATCCTAGCGGCCGGCGCGCCCGGGGAGCCGAGGAACGGCCCGCGACGTATGGGCAGGGCGCAGGCAGCCGGGAACTAGCCCGAACGGGCCATGGCCAAATGGCCTCAGGACCAGGTGCTCCCGTCACGACACAACCCCAACGACCTAGTCGACCGGGGAGAGACGATGAGGACGCACCGGAGCACCACGCAGGCGGCTGTCGCGCGCCGCTCGATCGCCGTGGCCACGGCCGCACTGGCACTGGCCACCCTGGGCATGGTCACCCGCGCCGACCGAGCCGAGGCACTCCAGTGCCCGCCCGGCACGGTGCAGCTGGGCATCCTCTGCATCCGCAGCGCCCCCACCACCGCGCCGCCCGCGCCCACGACCACCACGACCGCTGCCCCGGTGGTCGCGCTCCCGCCGGTCACCGCCCCCCCCGTGGTCGCGCCGCCGGCTGCTCCCGCCGTGTCGGTCGCCGACGGGGCCCGGCGCCTCATGGACCTCGCCAACGCCGAGCGGGCCAAGGCCGGCCTCGGCTCCCTGGCGTGGCGTGACGACGTGGCCGCCATCGCCCTCGCCCACAGCGAGCGCATGGCCGCCGCCGGCGACATCTTCCACAGCGACACCTTCTTCGGCGCCACCGTCAAGAACCTGCTGAACGTCGTGGCCCGGGGCGAGAACGTCGCCTACAACGGCAGCATCGAGAGCGCCCACTCCCGCCTGATGGCCAGCAGCGGGCACCGGGCCAACATCCTGGACTCCCGGTTCTCGGTGGTGGGCATCGGCGTCGTGCGCCACGCCGACGGCCGGTACTTCATCACCCAGAACTTCATCCAGCCGGCCGGCGCCCCCCGATCGGTGGCGCCCCGCCCGGCGGCGACCCCGGCGCCCAGGGCCGCCGCCGCCAAGCCGGCCGCCCCCAAGCCGGCCCCGGCACCCGCCGCCCCGGCGACGGTCGCCACCACGGTGGCTCCGGCCACGACGACCACCGAGGTGCCCGCCGCGGTGGTCCCGGCCGACGCGGCGACGCTGTCCCTCGCCGGCGCCGCCCCCGAGGTGTTCACCGCCGTGCCCGCCTCGGCGTCCGGCAAGGTGAGCCCGGCCCTCGCCGCGGTGGCGGCCCTCCTCGTCGTGGCCCTCATGGCCCTCGCCTGCTGGCTCATCCCCCGCCGGTTCCGCTCGTAGGTCGCCGGTCGACCCGTTGACCCCGGCGGCAACGGGGTCGTAGCGTGGTTCACCGGGTCCTCGCCCACTCAGGGCGGCCGGACCGGCGGACGACATGCGACCCACACCGACACGGCGGAGACGGGGGGCAGGTCCCTCCACGGGGCACGAGCCCGTCCGGCGCGGCCCTGACGAGCCGCGGTGGGAGCACCGGCCGATCCTGGCGACGGCCGTGCGGGTGGCCGTCGTCGCCGCCCCCTTCGCGGCGTCGGTGGCGGTGGCGATCGGGGTCGCCCGGTTGCTCGGGACCCCCGTGGACACGCCCGAACGCGTGCTGTGGTGGCTCGCCGTCCTCGCCGCGTCGCTCGCCTCGCTGGTGGTCTTCGACCGGGCCGCCCGGCGGCTCCTCCCCCTCGCCGCCCTCCTCGAGCTGTCGCTGATCTTCCCCGACCGCGCCCCGTCACGCCTCGGCGTGGCGCTCCGCAGCGGGTCGACGGGGAAGCTCCGTGCCCGCGAGGTGGAGGCACTGCGCCGCGGGGAGCTCGAGCCGGCCGAGGCGGCCCACACCATCCTCGCCCTGGCCGCCAGCCTCAACGTCCACGACCGCGACACCCGCGGTCACTCCGAGCGGGTGCGGGCCTACGCCGACCTCATCGGCGCCGAGCTGGGCCTCGACCCGGCGGACCGGGACCGCCTGCGCTGGGCGGCCCTCCTCCACGACCTGGGCAAGCTCACCGTTCCGAGCCACACCCTGCATGCGGCGGGGGAGCTGTCCCACGACGACTGGGAGACGCTGCGCCGCCACCCCATCGAGGGAGCCCGCCTGGCCGAGCCGCTCCGCGCCTGGCTAGGCCCGTGGGGCCTCGCCATCGAGCAGCACCATGAGCGCTACGACGGGACGGGCTATCCCTTCGGGCTGGTCGGCGACCAGATCAGCCTGGGTGCCCGGATCGTGGCCGTGGCCGACAGCTACGACGCCATGACGTCGGTCCGGTCGTACAACTCCCCCCGCAGCCCGGCGGCGGCCCGCCAGGAGCTGGCCGCCCACGCCGGCACCCACTTCGACCCCGCCGTGGTGCGGGCATTCCTGTCCATCTCGCTCGGGCGGCTGCGGTGGGTGATGGGCCCGCTCGCCTTCCTGGCCGCCCTGCCCTTCGCCCTGCCGGCCGCCGGCGCCCGGCGGGGCCTGGAATCGGCGGGACGGACCGCCGCGCTGGGCACGGTGACGCTCGTGGCCACCGTGTCGATGGTGCAACCACCGGCCCTCGGTCCGCAGCTCGGGCCGGCGGAGGCACCAGTGGTGCGCGCGCCGCAGGCGGTGGTGCCCCCGACCATCCCCTCCGTCGCCGCCGCTCCCGTGGAGACCACCACGACCTCCGTTCCCCCGGTCGCGACCACGGCGGCCCCGGTGTCGCCGCCCGCACCCCCGACCAATCGGCGGCCGCCCGCCCCGGCCACCGTCCCTCCGACCACCGCCGCGCCGAAGGTCGTGGTGGTGACCACCACGCCGCCGCCGCCGTCTCCGCCTCCGGCGCCCCCGCCCACCGCCGCCGCCCGGTGAGAGCGCCGCGCCCGATTGGATTC
>DATLFN010000097.1 GCA_035540975.1 Acidimicrobiales bacterium | reverse complement strand
GAAGGCTCCCCGCGTCCGAACCGGCGGGCACGCCGGCGTCGCCCTCACCCTCGGCCGAGCCTTCGAGCTCGCCGGCGGCGCCCGAGTCGTCGGAGCCGTCGACCCCTCCGCCCCCGGCGTCGTCGGCGGAAGCGGCCGCGGTCCCCCCGGTGGCGGACGAGGACGGGGCCGAGCCGCCGGACGGGCCGGCCACGGCGAGACCGGCGGCCGCCACGGCGCTGAGAACGAGCAGGGCGCCGAGGCGGCGGCGGCGGGCGGGACGGCGGGCGTCGGCGGTCGCCGTCCCGCCGGCGGCGGCGGTCCCGGCCTCCTCGGCCTCGGTGGTGCTCTCGGTGGTGATCGTCTCGGTGGTCATCGCTGGGCTCCCTTCCCGGTTGCGGTGTGCACGGGTGGGAGCGCGCCGGCGCCGGATCCCTTACAGGTCCGGCGCAGAAAATCCGCTCCGGCGGGACCCCCGGGCGTGCACGCGCCGGGGAGCCGGTGCGCACGTGGCGCACCGGTTCCCGCCGCCGATCCTCGTCAGCCCAGCTCGGCCAGCATCTTCTCGCCGATCGCCTTGCTGAGGCCGCTGGCGCTGTGCCCGCCCTTCCACCGGTTGCTGAGCACGGCGATCACGATGTCGTCGTCCGGATAGATCCGCAGGTACGACTTGGCTCCGGGCTGGCCCCCCGCCTTGCCGACCACCCGGGTGGTCTTGTCGTCCGCCGTGCCCACGTCCCAGCCGTAGGCGTAGCTGCCGGCGGGCGGCGTCCACATGTCCTCACGGGCCGTGTCGTCCACGATCCTGCCGTCGAGGACCGACAGGCCGAGGCGCACCAGATCGGGGGCGGTGGACTGGAGGCCGCCACCGAGGACCTTGGAGCTGAGGTTGTCGGGGTCGAACGCCTCGTTGGTGTCGGAGTCGTACAGCGTCGCCTGGTCCTTCACCGGCGAGCCGGCGATCTCGGGCCGGAGGCTGTCGGCGCCCGACGCCGCCGTGATCTGCTCACGCACGATGTCGCCGATCGGCTTTCCCTCCAGCTTCTCGAACACCGCACCGAGGACGTCGTAGGCGTGGGTGCTGTAGAGGTACTGGCCGGGCGTGCACCCGAGCGGCTCGTCCATGTGGGCCTGGACGGCGGCCCACGCCGTGTCGTACTGGTCGAACTCGCTGCTGTCGAACGGCTCGGGGTAGCTCTCCACGCAGCTGCGGTTCGAGGCCGACTGCCCGACCGTGTAGCTGTGGTGCTCGGGCAGGGGGAGGTACTCGCGCACCGGGTCGTCCAGGTCCAGCTCCGGGTGGCGGTCGAGCATCCGCATGAGCAGGACGCCCGCCACCGCCTTGCTCACCGAGGCGATGCGCAGGACCGAGCCGCCGTGCATCCGCACGTTCGCCTCCACGTCCTGGTGACCGAAGCCCCGCTGGTAGACGACCTTGCCCTGGTGGGCGATGGCCACGCTGATCCCGGGGACGTCGAACTCCTCGAGCTCGGCCTTGACCTCGTCGTCCACCCACGTGCGAAGTGCCCAGTCCGGGCGGTCGCTGTTCTGCCGCCAGATGCCGGCGTAGCGGACGCCGCCGGCCGTCTCGTACTTCTCGTAGTCGACCAGCCGGTAACCCTCGTCCCGCATCTGGTTCCAGCGGTTCCGGTAGCCGGTGGCGTCCATGTCGCGGCGCTCGACCCAGCGGCGCCCGTTGCGGTTCTCCACCCAGATGCCGGCGTAGCGCTGGCCGGCGCCCGTGCGGACCGACTCGACGTCGACCATGCGCAGGCCCTCGGCCTTGTAGGTCTCGAACGTCGAGGAGAAGGTGGCGTCGTCGAGGCCGCGGCGCAACTTCCACGACAGGCCTTCGGTGTTCTGGACCCACGCCGCCGCGTAACGCAGGCCCGACCCGACGGGATACACCTCGACGTCGACGGGCAGGAAGCCCTTGGCCTTGTACTCGTCGAACTTCTCGCTGAACTGAGCCGAGGTGACGCCGCGGTAGGAGGCCCAGCCGACGTTCTCCTTGTTCTGCACCCACACGCCGGCGAAGTAGCGGGTGCCGCCGACGACGTAGGTCTCCTGGTCGACGACCCGGAACCCGGCGTCCTTCAGCTCCTCCCACTTGGCCCCGAACTGGGCGTCGGTGAGGTCGCGCAGCGAGTACCAGCCCCGGCCGTCGGGGTTCTCCTGGAACACCGCGCCCACCCGGTAGTCGGCGCCGATCACGTCGACCTCGAGGTCGGTGACCATGTAGCCCTTCTCCGACAGCTCGTCGAAGCGGGCCCCGAACTGGGCACTGGTCAGGTTGCGCAGAGAGACCCAGGCCGTCGCCGGGGGGTCGAACAGGGCGGTGGGCGTCAGCGGGGCGGCGGACGCCGTCCCCGACAGCATGGTCATGGAGCCGGCCAGCGACGCCGCCGCGGTGGCCAGGGCCGCCGGGAGCCGCCGCCGGCGGGTGGTGGTGCCGTGGATGTGGCGGTCGGTGCGGTCGTGGCGGTTGCTGCGGTTGCTGCGGTGGCTGCGGATCATCGGAGTCCCTCCCTCGGGGCGCTCGAGCGACGTGCCCGGGCGCTGGGGAGAGCGATGGGGTGGGCCCCGCCTTACACGCCCGGCCAGAAAAGGTCCGGCCACCTGTAAGCACCGGGGCGGCCGGCGCGTCCACCCGGCGTGAACGCACACCACGACGGCCGGCCGTGAGGTCGGTACCGTGCGCACAACCATGGGCAACGACGACGCCCGCTCCGACGCCGAGCTGGTGGCCGCCGCCGTCGGCGGCGACCGGGCGGCGTTCGCGGCGATCTACCAGCGGTACGTCGACCGGGTCCACGGGTTCGCGTACTCCTTCCTCCGCAGCTCGAGCGACGCCGCCGACGCCACCCAGGACACGTTCGTGCGGGCGGCCGAGCAGCTGGGCAACCTGCGGGACCCGTCGAAGCTGCGGTCGTGGCTGTTCGCCATCGCCCGCACGGTCTGCCTGGCCGCCATCCGGCGCCGGGGCCGGGACACGCCGGAGCCGGAGATGAGCGCGCTGGCCGACGCCGGCGCTGCCCCCGGTCCGCCCGTGCCCGGCCCGGCCACGGCGGCCGAGCGGTCGGAGCTGGCCCGGCTGGTGTGGGACGCGACCGCCGCCCTCGACCACCGCGATCGCCTCGTGCTCGAGCTGACCGTGCGCGAGGGGCTCGACGGCGGGGAGCTGGCCGACGCCCTCGGCGTCTCCCCCGCCCACGCCCACGTGCTGGCCCATCGCGCCCGCCAGCGCGTCGAACGCGCCCTGGGCGCCTTCCTGGTCGCCCGCCTCGGCCGCCGGGACTGCGCCGACCTGGCCCGGCTGCTCACCGGCTGGGACGGTCGCTTCTCGATGGTGGTCCGCAAGAAGGTGGCCCGCCACGTGGACGGCTGCGAGACGTGCGAGGACACCCGCGCCCGCACCCTCTCGCCGGTCGCCCTGCTGAGCGCCGTGCCTCTCGTGCCGATGGCGGCCGACCGGCGCGACGCCGTCCTGGCGGCGGCCACCTCGGCGCTCGGGGCCGGCCCCGCTCCCCGACCCGACGGCTACCGCGACGACGGCTTCCCGGGTGCCGACCCCGTCACCCGCCGCCGGCCCCGGTTCGCCGGTTGGGGGGCGGCGGCGGCGGTGGCGGCGGTCGTCGCCCTGCTGCTCCTCGCCGTCACCGGTGGCGGGACCGGCCCCACCGAGCTGACCGCTGACGAGGACCCGGCGGGCGGGACGACGGCGGCGGCGGCGGCGACCGGCGCAGTTGGCGGAGGCGGCACCACGATCGTGGCCGCTCCCGGTGGCGCCGGCGCGACCGTCCCGGCGCCGGCGCCGTCGGAGCCCGCCTCCGGGACGCCCGCCGCCACCGGGCCACCGGCGGTGGCGCCGACCGCCCCGCCCACCACGACGCCGGCGACCACCACCGGTCCGGCGTCCACGCTGCCGTCGCCCACCCTGACCGTGTCGTCGGAGACGGTCGACCTGGGGACCACGGGCACCACGGCCCGGGTGCGGGTCACCAACCAGGGGCCGGGCGAGGCGGCGTGGTCGGCCCGCTCCCCGGCCGCCGGCCTCACCGTCGCGCCCGGCGGGGGCACCCTGGCGCCGGACGCCGGCACCGACCTGGTGCTGACCCTGGACCGGGCCGCGTTCCCCGAGGGCCCGCTGGAGGTGGCGGTCGGGGTCGACGGCGGGCGCCAGCCGGTGTCCGTACGGGTCCTCGCCGGCGTGGGCCGCCCGCCCGCGGTGGGGCCGGTCGCCGCGTCACCTCGGACGCTGCGGCGGGCGGGGACGTCGTCGGTGTGCACGCCGCAGACGTCGCGGGTCGTGGCGACGGTGACCGACGAGAGCGGCGTGGCCGGCGCCGAGGTCGTGCTGCCGGCGGGGCGGGTGGCGATGACCCTCGGCCGGGACGGCACCTACGGCGCCACCGTCGGGCCGTTCGCCGCCGCCGGCACGGTCACCCTCACGGTGGAGGCGGTCGACCAGCTCGGCAACCGGGGGACGTCGGCGCCGGTCACCCTCACCGTCCTGCCGTGCTGAGCCGTCGACCTCATTCGTTCGCCGCGTTCGCAATCGCCAGGGTCCGTGGCCGCGCTCGCCGCCGCGGGCGGCCTCGACGGCTGCGGACCACCGAGAAGGGACAGGGCGGAGGCGGCGCGAGCTCCGCTCGCCCGCCGCAGCACGATCCGACTCGACCGAGTGGAGTGAGCGAAGCGAACGAACGAGGTCGAGGTCACGCCCGCCGGAGGACGCTCGCCAGCTGGGGGACGGAGATGGAGGCCGCCCCGCGGTCCCGGGCGCCGTCCTGGACCCGGCGGTCGTTCGACGCCACCACGACCGCCCTGGCGACCGGCTCGCCGTCCAGCATCTCCAGGATGACGTCGTCGGCCTCCACGCCGGCAGGTGAGAACGACACCCGCACCCGCCGGCGGGGGCCGGTGCGGGCGGGCGCGACGTCGGCGCCGTCGAACACCACGTGGATCGCCGCCCCCGTGCGGGCCTCCAGCTCGGCCAGGGCGTCGACCAGCCGGTCGCGCTGGTCGGGCAGGGCCAGGTCCGGCCACAGCCACTTGGCCGCGTTGTAGCCGTCGACGATCACCAGCACGCCGGGGGCCCGCACCAGGTGGGCGGCCGCCTCGGCAGTGTCGTCGTGGACGCCGGGCGGCAGCGGCGGAGGCCGCCTCTTGGGGCGGGGTGGCGCAGCCGGGGGAGGCGCCCGG
>DATLFN010000096.1 GCA_035540975.1 Acidimicrobiales bacterium | reverse complement strand
ACTGAACGACGGCAACCTCGTCGCCGCCCGTAGGATCGCGGCCTTGCGCCCGCCGGCCGAGATCGACGTGGACGAGGCGCTGGTCCGGTCGCTGCTCGCCGACCAGCACCCGGACCTGGCCGGTCTCCCGCTGGCGGAGGTCGAGGCCGGCTGGGACAACCTGCTGTGGCGCCTTGGCGACGAGCTGCTGGTCCGTCTCCCGCGACGCGCCGCGGCCGCCGCCCTCGCCGCCAACGAGCAGCGGTGGCTCCCCGCCCTTGCTCCCGCGCTCCCGCTCACCGTTCCCGTTCCCGTGCGGACCGGCCGCCCGGGCGATGGGTACCCGTGGCCATGGGCCGTCGTCCGCTGGCTGGACGGGACTTCCGCCGACCGCACCGAGGTCACCGCCGCGGCCGACGCCGCCCGCCGGCTCGGCCGGTTCCTCCGGACGCTCCACACCCCGGCGCCCGGTGACGCCCCCTACAACCCCTTCCGGAGCGTGCCGCTGGCCGACCGGGCCGACACGTTCGAGCACCGGCTGGAGCTGGCGGCGCCCGAGGTCGACGCGCGCGCCGTCCGCCGGGTGTGGGACGACGCCTGTGCGGCGCCGCCGGCGCCCGGCCCGCCCGTGTGGGTCCACGGCGACCTGCACCCCGGCAACGTGCTGGTGGCCGGCGGCACCCTGGCCGGCGTCCTCGACTGGGGCGACCTGTGCGCGGGCGACGCCGCCACCGACCTGGCCGCCGCCTGGCTGCTTCTCCCCTCGTGGGCCCGCGGCACGTTCGTCGCCGCCTACGCCGACGACGACCCGGCGGCAGCGGCGCGGGCGCGGGGCTGGGCGGTCCTGTTCGCCCTGATGCAGCTCGCCGACACGGGGCCGCCCACCGCCCGGGACGGCGCCCTCGCCGCCCTCGATCGGGTGACGGCACGGGGCGACTAGCGGGAGGGGGCGCCCGTCGACTGGAGCCGGTCGCCGTCGCCGCCGGCGAGGGGTGTCGTGGGAGGCGGCGGCGCCGCGACGTCCACCACCGAACCAGGGTCGGTGCCGCCGGCGTCCAGCCGGAAGGGCGGGTACTCGTCGCGCAGGAGGGCGGCGTACGCACACACCCGGTACGACCAGCGGTACATCCCTGCGACGAAGTCGAACACCGAGGGCAGGTAGCGCCCGGTGAAGGCCAGGGCCACGGCCGCCACCAGGACCAGGACGCCGATGAGCCCGGCGCCGAAGGCCGCCCCGCCGCGGCCCGCCCACCACCACCAGGTGAACCCGCCGCCGAACACGGCCACCACCAGGTAGTGCGGCAGGGCGAGCAGCCACCACTTCACCACCACCAGCCCCCGCGACAGCCGCTCCGGGTAGTCCACCGCCAGGCCCGCCGGGTAGCCGGCGTCGGGGTGGATGCTGAACGGCGGGTACCGGTCGGTCCCCAGGGCGAAGGCGTAGAACGTGACCCGCCACGTCCAGCGCAGGACGCCGACGTTGAAGTCGAAGATCCCTCGCGGGTACCGGCCGGTGAAGAGGACGGCGAAGCCCGCCATCACCGTCAGCACGGCGAACGCCACCCAGAGGAACGCCAGCACGACGAGGTGCGGTAGGGCGAGGAGCCACTTGACCAGCCACAGCCAGCGGCTCAGCGGCTCGTCGAGGCGGCCGTCGAGCCGTACCGGGTAGGCGGCGGCACCGGTGGGCGACGTGGGCGCCGTCGGCGGCGCGGCCGGCGGCGGGGTCGGCGGCGGGCTGGCGGCCGCGGACGGGGAACCGGCGGCGGGCTGCGGCTGCGTGCCGGTGCCCCGCAGCCCGACGACGAAGAGCACGACGGCGATGGCGGCCGAGGACACCGAGCCCACCAGCAGCCCGATGCCGAGCGGGAGCACGAGGCCGGTGTCCACGCCGAGGGCGGCGTCCACCGACACGCCACGCGATGCGTCGGCGTTCATCACGACCACGTCCCACTCCCCGCCGTCGGGGTCGAAGGTGGCGGCCTGGCGGCCCGGACCGCTCGCCGACGCCGCCCAGAACGCCTGCTCCGCGGGCGGAGCGGGGGCCCGCTCCCCCGGGTGGCGCTCGAGGGTCGCCCCGAAGGGTGCGTAGTCCACGTCGGTGAGCTCGTCCCTGGCCACGCCGGCGAGGTAGCGGCCCACGTCGGCCGAGCGGCCGATGCCGACGAACACCGGCCGGCCGTCGCTCGACCGGGCCGAGATCTGCGCGCCGTCCACCGGGTCGAAGGGCACGCCGCCGGCGCCGAGGTCGACCCGCTCCGACGTCAGCGCGTACGTCGGCGTCTCGAAGCGCTCCCACGACGTGGTGTAGAAGCCGTCGTCCCGCTCGGAGGCGTGGAAGGACAGCAGCGCCACTCCCCCCGCCGCCAGCCCCAGGGCGAGCAGGGCGGCGAGCGACCCGACAACGACGGACACGACCTTGGCTGGGCGCATGGCTGATCCACCTCCACGAGGTCCGCTCCCAGTCGAACCGCCGCGACGGGGACGGTGCCCGGGCCGGAGGTCCTTCCTGGCAGGGCCGTTGGTCCCATCTTCGCGCCCGCCGGGCGGAACATCCACGATCATATGAAGTGTTCGTGTCGGCCTCGCTGTGGCGGTGCTGCTCGGAAAGCCGACTTGTCCGCCAGAGCGAATAAGGGACCCCTGACCAGGGTGTTCTTAACGTTGGAGGGGGGGCTTCAACTCATACCTCGAAGCCGGGCTGAGCGTAGGCTGGAGGCGCTCCCGGCGGAGGTACCCGGCACTACCGCTTCGACGGCATCTCAATCTCACCCCGGCCCCCTCTTGGCCGTTTATTCTCCCGGCGGGTGCTCGTGGAGGCGGGGCGTGTCGCCGACATCAGACGGCGCCGCCGTGACCGGTCCCAGCAGGGATGATCCAGCGAGCCGAAAGACCGGTGACCTCAGCGATGAGATCGAAGTCCCGGTCGTAGTGGAGCAGCATCGCGTCGTGTTCGAGGGCGGTGGCGGCGACAAGGAGATCGGGGATCGGTCGGCGGTGCTGTCCCCGCCCGGCCAGCTCGTGCTGGACCGTGAGCGCACGTGCTGCCACCGCCTGGGTCAGGTGGAACCAGGGAAGGCTCAACAGGTCCTCGCGGCGTACGTCGTAGTCGTCCGAGCTGCGGGCGGAGTACAGCAGCTCCAGGGCGACGATCTCCGTCATGAAGAGTGCGCCGTCGGCGGCGAGGGCCGAGAGCAACCCGGCAGCGGCCTCGCTGTGGCGCTGCTGCTCGAATGCCGACTTGTCCGCCAGGTAGCGGCCTAGCGCCATGCTCCCCGCATGATCTCCGCGTCGCCCAGGTCGTCAGCGGTGGTGCGGAGCCGCTCCAGCGCGGCGAGCCGTCGGGGCCTGGCCGCGATCTCGGCGAGCGCCCGGTTGACGGTGTCCACCTTCGTCGTGGTCCCGAGCTCCGCCGCCGCAGCGGCCAGCGCCTCTTCGTTGATGTCCACCAAGGTTCGTGCCACCGACTCCTCCGTCTGATATCACGACGGCTCTCGTAGGATATCAGGGGGCGGCCGCGGCGGTCAGGAGAAACCTTCGCTCGGGTCGAGCTCCTCGATGCCGCTGTAGATCGAACGCAGTCCGTACAGGTTGGTGAGAGCGCCCCAAGCTGCGTCCGCCGCCCACTCGGGGTCGGCGTAGGCATCGTGGCCGGGTTCGACCTCGAAAGTGAGAACGAACCGGTAGACGCGGCTCGCGGGTTCCATGCCTCGAGCCAGCTGCTACCCCGAGCCGAACTCCCAGGCCGGCCAGAACGAGTCTTCGGCGACGGAGATGGCCGCCTCCTGTTCAGCGTCCGCGAGATCGGTCCCGTCGACAACGAAGACCTGCTCGGCATCGCCGACGGCCTCGTGTGTCGGAGGGGGGACTTGAACTCATGCCCGTGGCGTAATGTCACATAGCATGTAATTCGCATAAGTGCTGGTCAGAGCCACTTTTTTAGGGGTCATCCGTGACGGCTTGTAATTACAGGTAGCGCCGTTTCCAGGCAGTTTTTCCGAGAAGTGATGACAAATTGATGACAAGCGACACACCCGGCCGGGTGTGTCGTCGACATCACACGGCGCCGCCCTGGCCGGTCCCAGCAGGGGTGATTCCAGCGAGCCGAGAGGCCCGTCGCCGACACGCTGAACCTGACCGGTCGACCCGCCGCGGAACCGGCCGACGGCGCTCAGCGCCACGCTCGCTGCATGGTCTCGGCATCCCCAAGATCGTCTGTGGCCGCGAGCAGCCGCTCAACGGCGGTGACCCGACGTGGCCTCGCCGCGACCTCGGCCAGGGCCCGGTTCACGGTGTCGACCTTCGTCGAGGTACCGAGTACGGCCGCGGCGGCAGCCAACGCTTCGTCGTCGATGTCCACAGTGGTTCTCATCGATCTCCCCTCTCGCTCGTGCGAGCGGCGTCCTGTCCGGGAGTCCGGGCTCGACCTCTACCCCCCGAACTCCCATGCTGGCCATGGTTGCTCGGCCGCCACTGCAATGGCACGTTCGCGATCTGCAGCTGAGACGTCCGGCTCGTCGATGACAAGGACCTCATCGGCGTCGCCCACCGCCTCGTCCTCGACGTGAACCCGGGTCACCCGGCCTGACGCAAGATCGACCTCGGCCAGAACCGGTACGAGGTACTGGACGAACACCGCCATCGAACCTCCTAGTTTTCGACGCCTGGCTGCCGCTCGGCGGGCG
Organism: Acidimicrobiales bacterium; assembly: GCA_035540975.1. Taxonomy (NCBI): domain Bacteria; kingdom Bacillati; phylum Actinomycetota; class Acidimicrobiia; order Acidimicrobiales; species Acidimicrobiales bacterium. The sequence goes on along the minus strand of DATLFN010000096.1, from coordinate 30,070 downwards.
GCTCGGTCTTCTTCGCTTCGTCGGTGAGAACGTCGGCCTTTGCTGCAGCGCTCGGCTCGACGTCATGGGGGATGGGCGGCGGTGGCGCAGCTTTCAGACCCTGGAGTTCGATGCACGCGCGGTAGAGGACGCGCTCGAGTTCGTAGGCGGTGGGAACGCCGCCACGACGACGGTACGTCGTGAACGATCCCGTCACGGGCTCGTAGCAGTAGAGCCCGACTGCATCGACCACTTGCGCAGCGGTCTCCGCCCATCGGACGACCGCCGCCAGATCAGTGTCGTTCAGCACACGCACCGCCATGAAGAAGTAGATGCGGGGCCGACTCCCATGGAGCCACGTCGATAGGTCTCCGCCGCCGGCGCCCCCGCTCGTCGGCGCCATGCCGGCCATCGCGAGCCGGCGAGCCGCCTCTCCCTTCAGGTCGATCGACTTGAAGGCCAGCTCCTTGACCCGCTTGCCCGTATCCATGGAGCCGGCGCGGCCCGCAGACTTCTCGCCCGGACTGTTGGCATGCTTCGGAGTGCCCATCATCTTCGCTTCCAGGAGGAACTCGATCTCCCGGGTCTCGTCGCCTGGGTACACGCCGTCCAGGTTGTGCTCGGGAATGATGAGGCCGGGCACGCGGCGACGTACGTACAGCCTCTCGATGCCCGAGCACGTCTCCAAGAGGTCGGCAAGGAGGTTGTTGAACCAGTCCCCCTTGCCATTCTGGATGGCGGCGCTCAGCTCCTTGCTCTGGCGTGTCTTGTCCTGATCGGTCCCGCTGAAGGCTGGCGGGAGTCCGTCGTCGAACGATGACATCGCCGCCAGAAACGCATCCTCGATCTGGTTCCAACTCGTCGCTCTTCCACGGCTCAGCCGGTCGTACATGGAGCGGAGCGGCGCGCAGTAAGGATTTGTGAGGAGGACGGCCTTCGGTGTGCGGGGTGCGATCGGCGGCGTCAACCGGCCTCGAGTGGAGTCAAGGGACCTGGAGGAGATCCTGGATCCCGTACAGCCTCAACGCAGTTGCCGTCGCAGCCTCAACGTCTCTCGAGACGAAGGCGGATCTCAGCGCTCGCCGGTCACGCGCGGATACCGCTTGGGGCTGCGGCACACGGATCCGCCGCAGGTACTGGGCCTGGAACCGGTAGCACCCGCCTCGCATCTTGACGCAGTACGCCCCCACGAAGAGATTGGCGACGTCCGACAGCAGGAGGCCTCCGAGCACCTCAAGATCCCACTCGTCGCTGGTCACGAAGTACAGGTTGTGGTGTGGGTAGTAGCGGCCATCGTCGAGGACCGGGTGCGACGCCGCCTTGATGTCCGGTAGCACGAGCTTCGGCCTCCCCTGAAGGTCGGGGTGCACGCGGTCGATCGTTCGGTACCACTGGCTGAGGTTCTTGCGTGCCGTGTGTCGCTCGCGGAGCCGGGCAGCGTTCCTGGTGAGGTACCGGCGCAGCCGTGGGTACCGCCCCAGGTCGACCAAGCCGTCGCCCTCCCAGGGGTTCACCAGGTAGCCACCACCCCAAGTCGGCGTGCCGTTCGTTATGTCGCTTGCCTGCAAGAGGGGCAGGAGCCGGTCGCTCTCCACAAGGTCTCGGTCGTGGGTGATGTAGACGTCGTCGCAACCGGTGGCCACGCCGATACCGACCCTTGTTCCCGTCCTGATGTCCTCAAGTGGGGGAAACCTCGCCTCCAGCTGGGCGACCAAGGCAAGCTGAGCGGGGCTGCCCGTCGGCCAGAGGTCGCCCCCGTTGAACCACTCACCGAGGCGAGCGGCCTGGAGGCCGGGCGTAGACAGCACCGGCCGCCGCGGCCGGCGGGCCCACTGGGCCAGCTTCGCCGCCTCGGGCTCGCCGAACCGGCTCGATGCGTCGGCGACGACAGCGCTCGCCTGGGGGCCGTTGCGGAGCACGACGATCGCCGGATAGGCCGATACCTCATCCTCGAAGGCCTCGACGTCATGCATGGTGAGCACGGCATCGACCGCGAACGATCCGGCGACCAGCGCCCGCAGGTCGGCGCCGTACTGGTTGCGCATCCAGCGGTCGGCACAGATGAAGCCCAACTTGCCTTCGCGCGCCAGGAGATCGAGGCCGAGCTCGATGAAGCCGACGTAGATGTCGCTCCTCCCCCGCATGGTCGGGCACCGGCGTCTGTACTCGGCCATTACCGCCGGCTCGACGTTCTCCAGGCGGATGTACGGCGGGTTCCCGACGACGTAGTCGGCGGAGACAGGCTCGTGGTGGGCGAGCAGGAAGTCCCCTGTCGTCACCCAGCTCCTCGAGATGCGCGCCGCCGAGGGCGGGTCGAGCCCGGCCTCCTCCAGACGCTGTGCAGCCGCCTTCCGAGCCCGCTGCGCGTTGGCGTCGAGCAGGTCGAAGGCCCGAACGGCGCCCTCGATCGAGCCCAGCTTTCGACCCTGCCGGCGACAGGAGGCGATCAGGCGGTCGACGACCGGGACCAGGAACGCGCCGGTCCCACACGAGGGCTCGACTAGTCGTTGGCCCCCTAGGTCCTGGTCCTCGGTGTAGCCGACGAGGTCGAGGATCAGATCGACGATCCAGCGCCGAGTGAACACCTCGCCGTAGTCGGAGCCGGGATCACGGGTGAGCTCAGCGAGCGTCACCGGGACCTCGAGCAGGGACAGTTGATGCGGCTTGACCATGGCGACCACCCACAAACACGTGTTCGATCATAGGGGGCTCGCCATCGACGGGGGTTGACCCATGGGCACCAGCGGAACCCTAACGGGCCGCTGTCTGCGGTCTGCGGACCACCGAACGTCTGGAGCCGCCGAAATCTGGGGCGGCATGTTCGGCTGACGCCCGAGCCGGGCCGGTCCGGAAGAAGCGGCACCGCCAACTACAAGTATCCAAGCCGGGTGCGACAGTCATTCGTGCCGCGCCGGTCGGCTACAGCGACAGCCCGAGCGAGCGATGGGGCGGCTCGATCTCTGGGCCACGCCCGAGGGACCGGTCGAGCCTCTCGATGGCGTCCCGCATCGCCTTCTGGCTTGACGCGTATGCGTCATCCCCGAGCCCGACGTTCGGCCACCCGCGCGACCGGCCTCCGGAGTGGCCGAAGGCCGCCTCATGCTGCGAGACGTGGGCGGCGGCGTCGCACCACAGCGCCTCGGCGGCGCCACCGGCCGGCTTGGGGCCGAGGGTCTCGACGACGGCTGGCTCGGCGGCCGCCGACACGCCACGGGCCCGGAGGTCCCCTTCCAGCTGAACGCTGATCATGGCGCGCTCGGCCAGGAGCTCCGGCTTCTGGTCGGCGAGCCGGGCGGCGCGCTCAAGGTTGCGCTCCACCTGAGCAATCTGCGCATCGGTTGCAGAGAGCTTGGCCCGGTCCCCCTTGATAGCGCCCGGCAGCCACTTGATCCCGGCGCGGGCGCTCTCGACGTCGGCCCGGTGGAGGCGCCACACCAGCGGGTGGTCGTGCTCGGCCAGGATGCGGCGCGCCTGGTCGAGCTGGGCCTCGTGCTGGGCGATGGACTGCGCCATGGCCTGCCGTCCGGCGGTCAGGCGGTCGAGTCTCTTCTGCTGGGCGTCCGGCTCGTACCTGGCGCTGGCCAGGCTCCGCCCGATCTCTGCCGACCGCTCCATGAGCCGCCGCAGCTCGGCGCCGTCGAGGAGCTGGCCGCTGCCGTCGCCGGCCGGTTCCGCCCGCAGCTCGGCCCGCACGGCGACGGCCGGGCGGTCGACCCAGGTCCGGCTGAGCGCCTCGGCCAACACGTCGGCCGGGGTCTGCAGCCCCTGGATCGCCACGTAGGCGTCGTTCGACTCCCGGCCGCGGGTGAGCGGGACGTAGACGCCGCTCGCCCCGGTGGGCCCGTCGAGGTAGAGGAAGGAACGGTCCACGGTGCGGCCCTGGTTGGCGTGGCTGGTCTCGGCATAGGCCAGCTCCACCTGGCTGGCCACGTACGCCGCCGGCAACCGCACCCTGCCGGTCCGGCCCGCCACGAACAGGCTGCCGTCACGGTGGACCGCCTCCACCGTCCAGCGGTCGCGGTTCTTGACCATGAGATGGCGATCGGTCACGAGCTTGCGGTCGTTCTGGCGGGTGGCCACCAGGTCGCCGGGGTGGAGGCGGTACTGCCCCACCTCCAGCGACGGGCCCTCGGGATCCAGTTGGCCGGCCTCGAGCCGGCGCCACTGCGCCGCCCGGTTGAGGGCCACCACCGCTTCGTTGCTCGGCGCCATCATCGACGCCGTCTCCCCGTTCTCGACGGCCCGCCACCACCGCTCGACGACCGCCCGCCGCATCTGCCGCGGGGTACCGCCGTGCAGGCGACCGTGCTGCTCGTAGAGGTCGATGACCGAGGTGTCCCCCCGACGGAGCCGGAGGCTGGCCTCGCGCTCCCACTCGTGGTGGAACCGGTGGACCCGGCCCAGCTCGATGGCGCCGAAGGTATCGACCAGGTGGCCGAACATCCCTGAGCGCCCGACGGCGGAGAACTGCAGCGGGTCGCCGACCAGGGCGAGGCGCCAGCCGTGCCGGTCGGCCAGGTCGACGAGCTCGGCCAGCCGCGGGGTTGCCACCATCGCGGCCTCGTCGACGATGACCGTCGCGCCGGCCGGCAGGGCGTAACGGTGATCTGGCGGGCGGTCGAGGGTGTGCTCCACCAGGAGCTTGTCGATGGTGTCGGCGTCCACCCCGGCATCCGAGCCGAGGACCTCGGCGGCGGCGGCCGACGGGGCCACGCCGAACACGGCCCGCCCTTCCCGGCGCAGCTGGTCGACGGCCGGGCGCAGGGCCGAGGTCTTCCCCGTGCCGGCGGGCCCGACGGCCAGAACCAGCGCCCGCTCACCCGCCACCGCCTCGGCCAGCGCCTGCTGGGGAGCGTCGAGCTCTTCCGTGGCGGTGACGGCGTGGTCATCCCCGCCGGCGGCGGTGCGCCGTTCGGCCAGGGTCACGACCCGCTCCTCCTCGGCCAGGACCGCGGGAAGTGTCAGCACCCGGTCGACTGCCCCCTCGGTGACCGGACGGCCGTCGATGCGCAGCTCGACGCCGTCGGCGACGGGCCGGGACAGGTCGACCATGCGGGTAGCCACGACCTGGTCGGCAACGCGGTCGAGCCAGGGGGCCAGCTCGGCGGCCGGCACGGCCAGCGACGTCGGCACGGCGGCCGCCAGCTCCCGGACCAGCTCGGCGACCCGCCAGGTGGACTGCCGCTCGGCCAGCGAGACGAGGGCCCGCTCCACCAGGTCGGCCTCGGCGGCACGGTCGAGGTGGTGGATGCCGGCCTCGACCTCCACGGCGCCGGCGACCAGCCTCTCAGGGGTCAGGTCGAGGCCGGCCAGCCGGCCCAGCCACTCGCGCTCCAGTGACGCCGGGTCGGACTCGGTCTTGGCCGGGCGGCTGTCGAGCACGGCCTCCCGCTCCAGCGTCCATCGCTCCCGCGGCGTCGGGTCGCGCTCGAAGGTTTCGGTGAAGCGCTCCAGCTTCTCCTCGATGCGGGCCTCCACCGCCTCCGACCGCTGGGAGAACTCGGCCAGCACGTCGTCGGGCACGCCGGCGATCTCGGCGATCCCGTTGGCCGGCTCCCGCCACCGCACGCCGAGGCGCTGCGTCAGCTCGGTCCGCAGCCCGGCGTGGTAGAGCGCGCTGAGGCTGCGCTGGTCCCGCTTGATGGTCCGGGCGTCGAGGGCCAGCCACCGACCGTCTGGCGCGAGGACCCGGTTCACGATGACGGCGTGGGTGTGGAGCTGCGGGTCCAGCGCCCGGCTGGTGTGCTGGCGGAACAGCGCCGCCACGACTCCCTCGGCGTCGAACACCCGCACGTCGCCGGCCACCCGGTAGCGGCAGTGGGCGTGGCTGTCGATCCAGTCGACGACCCCGTTCACCGCCGCGTCGTGGCCGGCCAGGACCTGCTCGCGCACGGGGTCGTCGCCGACGGCCCACAGCACCGAGACCGACTTGGGCGCCGAACAGGTCACGTCGTAGCCGCGCACGGTGCGCTCGGTATGGCGGGTGCCGAGCAGCTCCCCGCGCCCGGGGTCAATGCCGGCCATGAGGTCGAGGAAGGCGTCCTCGTCCACCTCGCCGGCAAGTCCGAGGTGCTCCGCTCCCCTGCCCATCCACCGCCCGGGCGGCTCGCCCCGGTCGAGGTAGTAGCCGAGCTGGTCCTCCACGTAGTAGCGGCCGGCGTCGGCGCCCTTGAGCGTGGTGGTGCGGGCGGTCACGGCCGCGTCCCGCACGAGGCCGTGCACTCGTCTGTCTGGAAGTGCGACAGGTGGGGTGCGATCGGGTGGGTCATGGGGCTCCCTCGGTGGTCAGGCGGATCGGCCGTCGGGAAGGACGGTGATGCCGGAGTCGTCGAGGTGGACGACGTAGGTCGTCGGCGCGAAGGACGAGCCGGCCCGCCGGTCGAGCGCCTCGATCACGCCGGCGCGGGCCAGCTGGCGCAGCGAGCGGTGCACCGTGTCCTTGGAGAGGAACTGCAGGCGCTCGGCGATCTCGCGGGTGCTGGCCCGGGCGACGAGCGCCCCGTCACGGCGCTCGGCCCGGGCCAGGAGGTCGTGCAGGACCGCGAGCGAGTGACCCCCGTGGGCGCGCAGGAAGGCGAGTGCCGCCGGGTAGTGGTGCTCGATCAGGACCTCAGGCGGCATCGGTGTCGCCCGCTGGGCCCGGCAGGATGAGCGCCATCCGCAGGACGGCAGCCGTGGGGATGCGCAGGCACCGCCCGAACTTCACGACCGGGATGCCCTCCTTGCCGCCCGTCTCCAGCCACCGGTTGGTAAGCGCGTAGAGCTGCGACCGGCCCAGCTGCAGCAGCTCCATGGCCTGCTCGACCCGCAGGAAGGGAGGAAGATCGTCGTAGCTCATCGCCACCTCCGGCTCGCTCGGAAGATTACGCTGGCGTAATTTCTCATAACATGATGGAATGGCGGGGCGGACGGCGCAACACCAGGCCGCCGGCCGCCTGTCCCCCATCTGAGACGGAGGCCCTGTGGCGAGAGCCCGAGCGCAAGGCGACCGGAGCTGGAACGCCAGCCAGGTCGTGGCACACAACCTCGCTCGGGCCCGGGAGCTACGGCGGCTGACGCAGACCGAGGTCGCTGAGCGGCTCAGCAAGTTCACCGGCTCGAAGTGGAGCCAGGCCACGGTTGCCCAGGCCGAGGGGTCGGTCGCCGGTCAGCGGGTCCGCCAGTTCACTGCCAACGAACTGGTGGCGCTGGCCCGCACGTTCGACCTGCCCGTGCTCTTCTTCTTCCTGCCGCCCGATGACGGCGAGGGCCAGCTCGTGACGGATGACGCCGAGGGCGGGCTCCCGTGGGAGTACCTGCTGGTGCTCGCCCTTGGCCATCGCGGCAACTTCGCCGTCCTCGCTGAGCGCGCCGCCAACTGGGAGCACGTGCTGCGGGCGGCGGTCGAAGCCCCGCCCGGAGACAACCTGGACGACGACGACCGCCTCGCCGCCCTCGCCGGCGCCCGGCTCCGGACGCCCCTCCTGCCGGAGGACGTCCTCGCCGCCGCCTTCCACGGGCTCGCCGCCCGGCGCATGCGGGGTGCTCCCCGCCGGGGGGACGACGTGGCCACGTTCGCTGAGAACCTCCGCGGTCTGGCCGACGCCCTGAACGCCTTCAACAACTACCGTCCCGGTACCTTCCTCGACCCGCAGGTCGTGGACGACCTCGCGGCCAAGCGCCGCCCCGCAGCCAAGCGGCGCCGCCGTGCGCCCGCAACCGATGCGCAGGAGGTCGACGATGAGTAGCCGCGGCAATGTCCGCAAGCGAGGGACCACCTGGACGTACTACGTGTACGTCACCGATGGCGGCGGCGAACGCCGCCAGGTCAGCAAGGGCGGCTTCCGCACCCGGCGGGAGGCCGAGGCGGCCCGCATTGCGGCGATGAGCTCCCTCCAGAAGGGGACGTGGGTGCGACCGGAGCGGGTGACGGTCCGGGAGTTCCTCGAAGAGGAGTGGCTTCCAACCCAGGCACCCCCGACGCTGGAGGAGAGCACCTACCGGTCGTATCGGCGCTACGTCCGCCTCCATGTCGTCCCGCACATCGGCGGCATCCTTCTCCAGCAGCTCACTCCCCTCGACCTCACGGCCATGTACCGGGCCCTCCTCGAGTCGGGCCGCCGCCCGGCGACGCCGCCGAAGCACGTCCACCCGGCCGACGTCGGCGACCTGGTCGACGACCTCCGGGCGAGCGGGCTCACCTGGACGGCGGTGGCCGCCGGCGTCGCCGAGGCCTTCCCGAACGAGGCCGGCATCACCCGCCACGCCGTCGCCGCCCTCCACCGCCGCCGCCAGACCCCGCCGGCGACGCGGGTGCCGCCACCGGCCGGGCTCAACCCGAGGACGGTGCGGTACGTCCACTCGATCCTCCACGCCGCCCTGAAGGACGCCATGCGGTGGAACCGTGTCGCCCGCAACGTGGCCGACGCCGCCACTCCCCCGCCCGTCGGGTCGACAATGCGCGGCCAGCGCACGACCTGGACGGCCGAGCAGCTCGGCGCCTTCCTCTCTTTCGTCGCCGACAACCGTTACCTGGCGCCGTGGATCTTCGTGGCCACCACGGGCTGCCGGCGCGGCGAGTGCCTCGGACTGCGCTGGTCCGACGTCGATCTCGACCGGGCGACGGCGGTCATCTCCCGCCAGGTCACATCGATCGACCACGTGATCGTCGTGAAGGAGCTGCCGAAGACCAAGCGTGGTCACATGGTCGCCCTCGACTCCAACACGGTGGCGATGCTCCGGCGCTGGCGGGCTCAGCAGAACGAGGAGCGCCTCCTCGTCGGGCCGGGCTACGTCGACCAGGGCTACGTCTTCTGCAAGCCCGACGGCTCCGCCTACGACCCCGACCGCTTCAGCCGGGAGTTCCTCCGCAAGCAGGACCAGTACAACCGGCTCCACGTCGGCGACCGGCTACCTAGGCTCACCCTCCACGGCCTCCGCCACACCTGGGCCACCCTGGCGCTACACGAGGGCATCGACATCAAGGTCGTCAGCGACCGCCTCAACCACTCCAGCACCTTTGTGACCCGGGAGATCTACACCCACGTCACGCCCCCGATGCAGAGCGATGCTGCAGAGCGGGTAGCCAAACGCATATTCAACAAACATACCGGCAGCGCATAGCCTGAATCTATGAGTGACGAGTGGGTTCCTTCCGACTATGTAGCCAGAGCGATGTCTACACGCCAAGTCCGCGTCGCAGGCACCGACCACATCACCCAGGTGACTCGCGAAGCGCTCGAAGGAGCCGCTGCTCAGGTCTCAGAAGGCGCGTTTCTCCCGATGACGATCGAGCACCTCGACTACATACCGCCCATCGGCCGATGGCATTCAGCTGAGGTGGTTGAAGCACCCGATGGTGAGTTTGAGTTGGAGCTTCGAGGCAGCTCCCTTCGACAGCTCGTTCCAGCAGGTGACGACCCGACGGACATACTCCTCCAAACCGAGTTGCTGCCAGAAGCGGATCATCCGCCAGTTACTGACGTGAGGCTAAATCTTGTCGGTCGGAATTACTCGACCGATTCACTCGAGGCGTTGATTGAGGAGGCGCCCTTCGAAGTCGAAGTCGAGGAGAAGTGGTCACACCTCCCACCATTGATTTGGACCCTCAGTATTCCGGTTGTCTGGGGCGCCTGCAAGTTCACGGGTGCCTTCTTCGAGGCTCTCGGCAAGGAGTCTGCGGAGTCATTTGCGAGGTGGCTGCGCGCCGCATGGAGTCGGTCTAGGGAACCTGATCGTGACCGCATGCTCGTCCTGCGATTTGAACTTGGTGATGGCACCTTGCTCTACGGTTTCATACCTTCCGAGTACGACGCCGTCGAAGCTGAGGAGAACCTGCTGGCCGGGCTCAAGCAGGCGAACACGCTTGCGGGGTTCGCCGGCCTTCAGCGGGAACGTGGCGTGTTTCCCGGTATGGAGCGAGCTGCCTTCATCTTCAAGGATGGTGGTTGGCACCTTGCCTGGTGGACGGACGGTGCAGCCGTCTACCGAACGCACTGGTTCGACAGAAACCTGCCTGATCCAGCCGGATACCTTGGACGACCGCTCCTGGACGATGGCGGGCGGGAGCCAGCCAATCATGGCGAAGAGGAGGCCGACCAGACGTAGCACGCAGCCACGAGTGCACCAAGGCGGTCGCGACTCACCGCTCCCGGTTCAAGCATTGCGCGCTGGCTCAGAATCCGCGCCGTCGATGGGCTTCGGATGCACGAAAGTCAGGTACAGGACAGCGATCAGGACCAGACCAGCACCGGTGGCGCCGACGTCGTCGACGAACCCATGAAGGGCTTCGTTTCGGAAGTTCCAACCGTTCGGGGCTGAGAGGAGCGTCCGCAGGAACCGGTACCACGACTCATCGAGACCGCGCTCGGCGAGCTGCGGCAGCAGTGCGCCGAGCCCGGGATACGTTCCGGGTGCTCGCTCCCTCTGGACGCGGTACAGCGGCGAATCGACTGCAAGCAGGAGGGTGCGGGACAGCCGTTCGACCAGCGGAAGACCGGTGTACGCGGCGGCTTCGTAGTCGCCGGCATTGAACCGGCACACCACCCGGGCGATCAACGCCGCGGTCGCTCCGTCGCAACGGACGGCGCCAAGCGCCTCGACAACGTCCTCGACTGTTGGGTCGAATGCCGCACCGACCCTTCGGAGCGCCTCAGCCACCAGCGGGCCATACAACTGGAGTCCCATGATTTCGATGTCGGTCAGCTGGTCGTCGAGCTTGTCGTCGTTGGACTGGGCCGAGTAACGCGGCAAACCGTCTCCGCCGAGACGCACTTTGGGAAACAGCGCCTGAAGCGGATGCTCCCGACCGAGTTCGGCAGCCGTCTTGCGATTGCGGTCGACATCCCCGGTGGGCGGACCATTCGCAAGCAACCTCATCACCGACTCCCACCAGGTGCCGCCCACCATCGAGCCGATGTACTCCTCAACCTGCTCTGGTGTGATGGTCGATGGAATCTCGACTTGGATGCGCGCCAGCTCGGGCGGGCCGGCCGTCTGCATGGCCACAACGGCACGATCGACGAGATCGGGGAGTCCCCGCTCTCGAGCGAGCTTCGCCGCCTTCTCCCGATGCATTATTGCAACGAGCGGGTCGGCGCATTCGGCCTCGTCGAGCCAACGCTCGACAAGCTGACGGTCGAGATCCTTCCGCGCGCCCTCGTCGGCTGCGCGTCGGCGCTGGAGCTCGATCGTCCTCTCAACGTTCGAGGCGTCCGGAAAGCGGCAGCGTGCTCGATGGAGAAGATCGTCGACCACCGGATCGGCACAACGACCATCGACAAGAATCTTGATCAAGCGCACGGCAACCCCTGGCTTTGGCTCGGCGTCATCGATGCTGGCTCCAGCAGTCCGAACGACCTCAGCCGTGACACGGTCGACGAGATCGTTTCGGCGGCCGAGCCGAGCCAGGTGATCTGCGCGGCGAAGTGCGTCGACCGAGTGCAACGACTGAGGGTTCCCTGAAATCCCGTCCTCGATGTACGCCTCCGCTGCACCGGTGAGATGAACTCCGACTTCGCCCCACCTGCGCTCGAAGAGGAGGTCGTGCAACCGAGCCCGAACGCGGGGATGCTGTGCGTGCCCCAGCACCCGCTCCCACAGCTCGTACGCTTGGTCGGGCATCTTGGGGAGCGGGGCCGGCACTGACCCTCCACCTTCAAAGGTCACCATCGGCCCGAATCGCTCACCATCCCCGTCCTTATCGCGGGCGTGGAACCGGAAGGCGTCGGCGAGGCGCTGGCGATCGGTGTCGTGACGTCGGCCGCCGACGATGGCGTCGACGATCTGGTGCTCCCACTCATGCTCGGTCGCCGCGGCATCGGCCCGCCTCGCGAGCTCCAACACCAGGTCGTCGTCGCCTCCATCGGCCATCACCTCATGGTCCCATCCCGGTGTCGACGTGCTGGGTCATTTTCGCCCGAAGTCGCCAGGCACCGTGCGCTCCGAGCACGGTGCCTTCGAGCTTTGCCGAGGGTCCTCGTTGCTCGATTCACGCCGACGACGACGCCAACTGACGTCGGACCCTGCGGTCCAGCAACGGTCAGCGGCCGCGTGACGGTGATGACAAATTGATGACAAGCGGCCCTTCGGGCATCTACACCGGCGCCGCCGCAAGCCCCTGACCAGGGCTTTCGCGGCTCCCCAGTGGTGTCGGAGGGGGGACTTGAACCCCCACGCCCTTGCGGGCACCAGCCCCTCAAGCTGGCGCGTCTGCCTATTCCGCCACTCCGACGTGGCCCCGCCCGTCGACCGGCACGGGACGGTCACTCTACCGCAGACGTCCCCCGGACCGGCTTGGGTCAGCGCACCCGCCACCACTCCTCGGCGTTCCAGGCGGCGCTCGGCGCGTAGCCGTTGGGGCGCACCCCGCCGAGCCCGTCGCGCCACGCCACCACGGTCACCGGCCGCCACAGCGGCAGCAGGAGGGCGTCGTCCCGAAGCCTGGCCTCCAGGGCGCTGACGGCGGCCTCGTCGCCGGCGTCGGCCGCCCGCGCCAGCCCCTCGTCGACCGACGCCCACCGGCACGTCCAGCACGGATCGGGCCCGTCGAGCTGCATCACGACGGCCGCCTGGTACGCCCCCTCCGCCACCCACCGCTCCACCCGGTCGGCCTCGGCGTTGCGCAGCTCCAGCCGCCCGCCCGCCGGGTGCGCCCGCTTCTGCATGGCCCGCTGCAGCACCTCCAGCATGGGCTCCTCCAGCTGGCCCACCACGTCGACGGTGACGCCGCGCAGGGCCGAGGGCGTCCCCGGCCCCACCCCTGCCCAGGCCCCGCCCCGGCCAGCGCCAGCGCCGTCGGCGAACCCGTCGAGCACCGCGGCCTCGTCCCGGAGGAGCGTGCCCACGAAGGCGCCCCGGTCGACGCTCGCCGCCACCGCCGCCCGCTGCGCCCTTGCGAGGCCGCCGGCGCGGAGCAGCAGCCCCGTCCACCACCCGCTGCGCTCGCTGCGCGCCACGGACACGCCCGGGATCGACTCCAGCTGGCGCGTCCGCACGGACGACGCCGGCGGCATCACCACGTCCAGGTCGCCCTTCTCCAGGAGCTTGCGGGCGATGGTCGCCTCGGGGACGAGCACGAGCCGGACCTCGTCGAGGAAAGGCCGCCCCCGGTGCCACCGGTCGTTCGCCCGCAGCACCGCCTCCAGCCCGGGGACGTACGCCTCCACCACGAACGGGCCGCCCCACACACCGGGCCCCGGCGCCGCTACCGAGTCCGTCCCCGACCACAGCCGGCGCCATCCCGGCAGGGGCGACGTGAACCGCACCGTGACGGTCCCGTCGGCCCCCGGGCCGTCCACGCCGGCGACGAAGCGGGGGTCGGCCGAGCGGCGCAGGTCGTCGGCGGTCACGGGCGAGCCGTCCGACCACACCGCCCCGTCGCGGACCCGGAAGGTGGCGGTGGTGTGGCCGGGGCTGTCCCGGTCGCTCCCGTCGGCGACCAGCGACGGGGACCAGCGCCCGTCGGGGCCGGCCACGAACAGCTGCGGCAGCACCAGGGCCCGCACGGCGGAGCCGCCCAGCGTCGGCGCCGCCGGGTCGGGCTCCCCCCACACCCCGACCCGGGCCGAGCCGCCCCGGGGCCGGTCGACCCGGGTGGCGGGCGGCGCTTCCGAGGAAGGGGGACCAGCGCCCCCCGGCCCGGCCCCCGACCCACCAGACGACGCCGAGGACGGCGTCGACGACGGCGACGAGGGCGACGACGAGCACCCCGCCGCCGCCACGGCACCCACCAGCAGCGACGCCGCCCAGCGGCCGACGGCGCGCCCCGAGGGCGCCCCACCCCGAGGCACGAGGACGGTCAGACGACCTCTTTGACCTCGGCGAAGTGGCAGGCGGACGGGTGCCCCTGGCCACGGTCGACGAGGGCGGGCTCCTCCTCGGCGCACACGTCCTGGGCCTTCCAGCACCGCGTGCGGAACCGGCAGCCCGACGGCGGGTCGACCGGGCTCGGGACCTCGCCCTGGAGGACGATCCGGCGCCGGCGCCGCTCGGCCTGGGGGTCGGGGACGGGCACGGCCGAGAGCAGGGCCTGGGTGTAGGGGTGCGACGGCCGCTGGTAGATGTCGTCGCGGGTGCCGGTCTCCACGATCCTGCCGAGGTACATGACCGCCACCCGGTCGGAGATGTGGCGCACCACCGACAGGTCGTGGGCGACGAACAGGTACGCGATCCCCAGGCGGGCCTGGAGGTCCTCCAGCAGGTTCACCACGCCGGCCTGGATCGACACGTCGAGGGCGGACACGGGCTCGTCCAGCACCATGACCCGGGGCTCGAGGGCGAGGGCGCGGGCGATGCCGATGCGCTGGCGCTGCCCGCCCGAGAACTCGTGCGGGTAGCGGTTGCCGTGCTCGGGGTTGAGCCCCACCAGCCGCAGCAGCTCGCGGGTCTCGCCTCGCACGTCCACGTCCAGCCGGTGGATCCTGAACGGCTCGCCGACGATGTCGGCCACCGTCATCCGGGGGTCGAGCGAGGCGTAGGGGTCCTGGAACACGATCTGGATCTCACGCCGCAGCCGGCGCAGCTCCTTGCGCTTGAGGGCCAGCAGGTCGACGCCGTCGAACTCCACGGAGCCGGCCGTCGGCTCGTGGAGCCGCAGCACGCAACGGGCGATGGTGGACTTCCCCGAGCCCGACTCGCCGACCAGGCCCAGCGTCTCGCCGGGATGGAGGTCGAACGACACCCCGCACACGGCGTGGATGTCGCCCACCCTGCGGCGGATCAACTCGCCGGAGTGGACCGGGAAGTGCTTGACGAGGTCGCGCACGGCGAGCACGGGCGCGCCCGCACCCGCAACCGCCGACGCCCCAGCGGCCGCCGCCGCCCCGTCGCCGTCCGCCACCGTCATGTCGGCTCCACCTCGAGCGCCTCCAGCTCCTCGGCGTAGTGGCAGGCGGACCGCTGGCCGAGGCCCCCCACGAACCGCAGCTCGGGGATCACCTCGCTGCACATCTCCCGGACGAACCGGCAGCGGGGGTGGAACGGGCAGCCGGTGGGCGGGTGCAGCAGGCTGGGCGGCGCCCCAACGATCGGCGTGAGCCGCTCCTGGCCCTCGGCGTCGAGACGGGGCAGCGACTCCAGCAGCCCCAGCGTGTACGGGTGGCGGGGCCGCAGGAAGACGTCGTCGACCAGCCCCTGCTCCACGGCCCGCCCGGCGTACATCACCATGACCCGGTCGGCCACCCCCGCCACCACGCCGAGGTCGTGGGTGATCAGCACGATGGCGGAGCTGACCGCCTGCTGGGCCCGCTCCAGCACGTCGAGGATCTGGGCCTGGATGGTGACGTCGAGGGCGGTCGTCGGCTCGTCGGCGATGAGCACGTCGGGGTCGTTGGCGATCGACATGGCGATCATGGCCCGCTGGCGCATGCCCCCGGAGAACTCGTGGGGGTACTGGCGGGCCCGCTTGGCGGCGTTGGGGATGCCGACTAGGTCGAGCAGCTCGACCGCCCGCTCCATGGCGGCCGAGCGCTTGACGTCGTTGTGGACCCGGATGGCCTCGGCGATCTGGGCGCCGACGGTGAACACCGGGTTCAGGGACGTGAGCGGGTCCTGGAAGATCATCGCCAGCTTGCGGCCCCGGTACCGGCGCAGCTGCTTGTCGGGCAGCCCGAGGATCTCCTCGCCGCGGAAGCGGACCGAGCCCTTCACCGTCGCCGTCCTGGGCAGCAGCCCCATGACCGCCATCATCGTCACCGACTTGCCCGATCCCGACTCGCCGACGATGCCCACGACCGCCTCGGCGTCCACCGTGAAGCTGACGCCCCGCACGGCGTGGACGGGGCCGTCGGGGGTGGCGAAGTCGACCGTCAGGTCCTCGACCACGAGGACCGGCTCGGCGCTCGCCCCACCCGACGGCCCGGGCCCGGGAGCTTCGCCGCTCATGCCCGCACCCTGGCGTCGCGGGGATCGATGGCGTCCCGGAGCCCGTCACCCACGAAGTTGATGCACAGGCAGATCAGCATCAGCCACAGGCCCGGCAGGTAGAACATCCACGGTCGGGTGTAGGAGGCGTTGGAGCCCTCGGCCACCAGCCGGCCGAGCGACGTGTCCGGCGGGGCGATGCCGAAGCCGAGGAACGACAGCGCCGTCTCGATGAGGATGGCCGCCGCCACCAGCAGCGTGGCGTTGACGATGATCGGCGCCAGGCTGTTGGGCAGCAGGTGGCGGAGGATGATGCGGGAGTCGCTCGCCCCCAACGCCCTGGCCGCCTCGACGAACTCGCGTTCGCGCAGCGACAGGAACATCCCCCGCACGACGCGGGCGAGCGGCATCCAGGCGAAGGCGGCGATCACCAGGGCGATCGCCATCCAGTTGCCGCTCTGGCCCCTGTATCGCGAGGCCAGCACCAGCAGCACGGCCAGGCTGGGAATGGTGAGGAACAGGTCGGTGACCCGCATGAGCACGGTGTCCAGTAGGCCCCGGTAGTAGCCGGCCAGGGCGCCCACGGTGGCCCCGAACGACGTGGCGAGGGCGGCCACGATCAGCGCCACGAGGATCGACCGGCGGGCGCCCCGCAGCACCAGCGTGAACATGTCGTGGCCGATGAAGTCGGTGCCGAACCAGTGCTTCGACGACGGCGGCTGGTTGGTGTCGGGCGTGAGCTCGTCGTAGCGGTACGACGTGATCGTCTCGCCCAGGAACGACGCGGTCATCAGCACCAGGAGGACCACCAGGCTCGCCATGGCGAGGCGGTGGTGCACGAACCGGCGGACGATCCGGCGGGACTGGCTCTCCGCCTCGGCACCGAACTCGTCCAGCTGGTCGCCGACCGGCAGCTCGGGGACCCCGACGGGGGCGGGCGCCAGGTCAGCCACGGCGGGTCCTCGGGTCCAAGAAGCCGTAGAGCAGGTCGGCGACGAGGTTGAACACCACGACCATCATGGCGGTGACGAGCAGCCACGCCTGCACGACGTTCACGTCGCCGACGCCCAGCGCGTCGACCAGCAGCCGCCCCATGCCGGCCCAGCCGAAGACGGTCTCGGTGATGACGGCACCGCCGAGGACGAGGCCGAAGTCGATGGCCACGACGGTGACCACCGGGATCAGCGCGTTGCGCAGGCCGTGACGGAACAGCACCCGGGCACTCGAGACGCCCTTGGCCCGGGCGGTGCGGATGTAGTCGGCGTTGAGCACCTCGAGCATGCTGGCCCGCTGGAAGCGGCTCCAGGCCGCCATCTGGATGAGCACCAGGGTCAGGCTCGGGAGGATGAGGTGGCCGATCCGGTCCGCCCACACGGTGAAGAAGCCGCCGGCCAGGTTCGGCGTCTGCTCGCCGGCGACGAAGAACACCCTCTCGCCCAGCCTCCGGTTGACCCGGATGCCGACGTCCCTCAGCACGGCGGCCAGCCAGAACACGGGCATGGAGAAGAACACGAACGCGAGGAACGTGGCGGCGTAGTCGAACCTCGAGTACTGCTTCACGGCCGCCACGACGCCGATGACCATGGCGAGGAGCACGGAGACCAGCGTGGCGAACACGACGAGTCGCAGCGTCACGCCCAGGCGCCGGAACAGCAGCGGGCGAACCTCCTCGTTGGTGAAGGAGCGCCCGAGGTCGCCCCTCACCACGTCCTTCACCCAGATGCCGTAGCGCTCCAGCACCGGCTTGTCGAGGTTGAGCTGTTGGCGGCGCAGCTCGATGACCTCCTCGGTGACGCCCGGGCGAAGGCGAAGGTCGGCCAGGGGGTCTCCTCCGGCGGTGGCGACGAGCACGAACACGATGAAGCTCGACGCGATGACGACGGGAATGGACACCGCCAGCCGGCGCAGGGTGAAGGCGAGCACTTGATTTCAAGTATGGCGGTCCCGGCGCCGTCGCCGGCGCCGGGACCGCCAGGCCTGTCCTGCTACTGGGCTGAGGGCTTGAGGCCCCAGTTGACCGAGTTCCAGAAGAACGACTCGGTCGAGGTGTTGTCGATGATGTTGGCGTACCGGTCCTGGTAGGCGAGCACGCCAGCCGGCTTCTGGAACAGCGGGATGTTGGGGAGGTCCTCCCACAACAGCTCGTCCAGCTCGTTGAGCTTGTCGGCCCGCTCGCCCTCGTCGAGGATCGCGGCCGCCTCCTTGATCCCTGCGTCGAACTCCGGGTTCGCGTACTTCCCGAAGTTCGAGTCGCTGTCCGAGGAGAAGATCTGCTGGCCACCGCTCACCTCGAACGGCGTGCCGACCCAGGCGAAGATGAACAGGTCGAAGTCGCCCGACGCCCCGATCTTGCCGATGGAGTCGGGGGCGGCGAAGTTGTCGATGCGGACGTCGATCCCCACGCCCTTGAGGTCGGCCTGGATCAGCTGCTCGAGCTGCTCGCGGAGGGGGTTGGGCTGGAGGACCCGGATGCGGAACGACGCCCGCTTCCCGTCCTTGGCGTAGATGCCGTCGCCGCCCTTGACGAAGCCGGCCTTCTCCAGCGCAGCGGTCGCCTTGGCCACGTCACGCTTGGCGTACTCCTGGCCGTGGGCCTCGTACTCCGGCTGGTTGGTGACGAACATCCGGTTGTCGAGGCGGCTGGCCTCGTCGGAGAACGGCTTCATCAGCGTGGCCACGTAGCGGTCGCGGTCGATGCCGTAGGCGATGGCCTGGCGCACCTCCTTGACGGCCAGGAGCTCGTTCTTGAAGTTGAAGTCGAGGTGCTCCCACGCCGGGCCGAAGTTCGCCTCGCTGTGCACGCCCGAGAGCGTTCGCAGCTGTTCGAAGAGGTCCACCTGCGGCTGGGGGTAGATGATCTGGACCTCGTCGTTGCGCAGCGTGTCGGCGTGCGTCGACGGGTCGGGGATCTGCCGGAACACGATCGTGTCCAGGTTGGGCTCGGGGCCCCAGTACTTGGGGTTGCGCTCGAGCGTGATGTGGGCGCCCTTGGCCCATTCCTTCAGCTTGTACGGGCCGGCCGAGGCGAGCGGGCTGGCGTCGAAGCCGGTGTTCCAGCCGCCCGGCTGCGCCTTGCCCAGGTGGGCGGGCGGCAGCGGGTCGCCGAACAGCCCCTCGTACTCGACGTAGGGCTCCTCGAACGCCAGGCGGAATGTCTTCTCGTCGACCTTCTCGAAGGTGGAGACGTCGTAGCCCGCCGTACTGGCGCAGTCGAGGCCGGTGACGTCCTGGCCGGTGTCCTCGTCCTTGGCCGTCGGCTCACCCTGGTCGATCTTGCCGTTGCAGCTCAGCCACACCCACTCGAAGTCGTCGCTGCTCACCGGCGTGTCGTCGTCCCAGATCGCCTCCTCGGCGATCTTCCACTCGACGGTGAACGGGCTCTCGGAGACGACCTCGGCCTCACCCGCCAGCGCCGGCGTCGGCTCCACGCTGAGGTCGGGCAGCGCCCGGTAGGAATAGGGCCACACGTGCTGCATGATGTGGCGCAGTTCGAGCAGGTTGTCCTTCGACGTGAGGTTGTTGAACCCCGTCGGCTCCTGCTCGGCGGCGTAGGCGATCGAGCCCCCCTCGCGCACCTCCTCGGTCTCGCCGCCGGTCGCTCCGCCCTCGTCCTCGTCGTCCCCGCCGCAGGCCGCCGCCACGAGCGAGACGGCGAGCAGCGTGCCCAGCAGCGCCTTGCGGCGCCTTCCTCCAACCACCTTGTCGGCCTCCTTTGACGGTCCCCGGGGGGACCCCCTGCTGGTTGCCCCCCGGCTACTGCAGACGTATGGCGAGGATCGTGGTGGTGAAGGCGAACACGAGCGCGGTCGCCACGGTGATGCGGTCGAGGTTGCGCTCCACGACGGTGGACCCTGCCGCAGCGCTGCCCATGCCGCCGCCGAACATGTCGGACAGGCCGCCGCCCCGGCCGCTGTGGAGCAGGATCAGCACCACGAGCAGGAGGGAGGCGACGACGTGGACGACGACGACGACCGCGGTCAGCACTGTGGCTCCAGGCTAACAGCAGTCAACTTCATTCAGGGCTCGTGCGATACCGCACGATGCGCGCGAAATCGTCCGCGTCCAGGCTGGCGCCGCCCACCAGGGCGCCGTCGATGTCGGGCTGCGCCATCAGCTCGGCGGTGTTCGACGGCTTGACCGAGCCCCCGTACTGCACCCGGACGGTGGCGGACGCGTCGGTCCCCGAGACGTCGCCGACCACCTGGCGGATCAGCGCGCACATGGCCTGGGCGTCGGCGGCGGTGGCCGTCTTCCCCGTCCCGATGGCCCAGATGGGCTCGTAGGCGATGACCATGGCGCCGACCTGCTCGCGGGCCAGGCCGGCCAGGCCGGCCCGCACCTGCCCGTGCACCTTGGGCTCGGCGTTGCCCGCCTCCCGCTCGTCGAGGGTCTCGCCCACGCACATGATCGGCGTCATGCCGGCGGCGAACACGGCCCTGGCCTTCTTGTTCACCATCTCGTCGGTCTCGCCGAACAGCTCACGGCGCTCCGAGTGGCCGACGATGACGTAGCCGACGTCCAGCTTGGCGAGCATCTGCGGGCTGACCTCGCCCGTGAAGGCGCCCCTCTCCTCCCAGTGGCAGTTCTGGGCGCCGAGGGTGATATGGAGCTTGTCGGCCAGGATGACCGTCTGCACGGAGCGGAGGGACACGAACGTCGGGTGGACGGAGACGTCCACCGCGTCGTAGTCGTCGTCCCGCAGGGCGTAGGAGAGCTTCTGCACCACCTGGATGGCGTCGAGGTGGGTGTGGTGCATCTTCCAGTTCCCGCTGATGAGCGGCTTGCGATCAGCCATTGCGCGCCACCGCCTCCCGGAGCGCTTTGAGGCCGGGCAGGTCGCCGTTCTCGATGAGCTCGAGGGACGCCCCGCCGCCGGTGGACACGTGGTCGATGCGGTCGGCCAGGCCGAAGGCGGCCATGGCGCTGGCGCTGTCGCCTCCGCCGACGACGGTGAACCCCTTGGCCTCCGCCATCGCCTCCGCCACCGCCCGCGTCCCGGCCGCGAACCGGGGGTCCTCGAACACTCCCATGGGCCCGTTCCAGAGGACGGTCCCGGCCGAGGAGACCTGGTCGGCGAAGTTGGCCGCCGTCCCCGGGCCGATGTCGAGCCCCTTCCACCCCTCGGGGACGTCCTGGCCCAGGGTGGCGACCTCGCCCCCGGCGTCGGGGTCCATGATCTCGCCACCCGGCCCCAGGGCCACCACGTCGGTGGGGATGAGGATGGTGGCGCCGGCGTCCAGCAGCCGCCGGCAGTTGTCGACCTGCTCGGGCTCGAGCAGCGAGTCGCCCACCTCGTGGCCCAGGGCCTTGAGGAACGTGAAGCACATGCCGCCGCCGATGAGCAGGGTGTCCACCGACTTCAGCAGGGCGTCGATGACCTTGAGCTTGTCGCTCACCTTGGAGCCGCCCAGCACGGCCACGAACGGCCGGTCGGGGCCCTCCAGCAGGCCGCCGAGGACCTCGACCTCCCGGGCCAGCAGCCGGCCGGCGGCGCTGGGGAGCCGGGCCGGCGGGCCGACGACCGAGGCGTGGGCCCGGTGGGCCGCACCGAAGGCGTCGTTGACGTAGAGGTCCTGGCCCTCGACCAGCTTGTCGACGAAGGCGGGGTCGTTGGCCTCCTCGCCGGGGTCGTAGCGGAGGTTCTCCAAGAGGTCCACCCCGGGGGCGAGCTCGGCCAGGCGCTCCCTGACCGGCTCGACCGTGTACCTGGGGTCGGGCTTGCCCTTGGGGCGGCCCAGGTGGGTGCAGGCGGTTACCGTGGCCCCGTGCTCCTGGAGCCACCGGATGGTGGGCATGGCGGCCCGGATGCGCAGGTCGTCGTCGATGCGCCCGTCGGAGATGGGCACGTTGAAGTCGGCGCGGAGGAGGACCCGCTTGCCCGAAGGATCCGGCAGGTCCTCCAGCCGGGGAAGGTCCACTACTACTTCTGGTTGGCGGCGCCGACGATGAGGGCCAGGTCGACCAGTCGGTTCGAGTAGCCCCACTCGTTGTCGTACCAGCCGAGCACCTTCACCAGGCTGCCCATGGTCATGGTGAGCCCCGAGTCGAACGTGCAGCTGGCCGGCGACCCGATGATGTCGGACGACACGATGGGGTCGTCGGTGTAGACGAGCACCTTGGCCAGCGGGCCGTCGGCCGCCGCCTTCTCGAAGGCCGAGTTGACCTCGTCGACGGTGACCTCGCGGCCCAGGATGGCCACCAGGTCGGTGACGGAGCCGTCCTGCACCGGCACCCGCAGGGCGGTGCCGTCCAGCTTGCCCTGCATGGCCTGGAGCACCAGGCCGGTGGCGCGGGCGGCGCCGGTGGACGAGGGGGTGATGTTGACGGCCGAGGCGCGGGCGCGGCGCAGGTCCTTGTGGGCCAGGTCCAGCAGGTTCTGGTCGTTGGTGTAGGCGTGGACCGTCGTCATGAGGCCCTTCTCGACGCCGAAGGCGTCGTCGAGGACCTTCACCATGGGGACGAAGCAGTTCGTGGTGCACGAGGCGTTCGAGATGACCTTGTGCTGCTCGGGGTCGAACGTGTCGTCGTTCACGCCCACGCAGAAGGTGCCGTCCACGTTGGTGGCGGGGGCGGAGATGACCACGCGGGGGGCGCCCGCCTTGATGTGGGCCGACGCCTTCTCGCCGTCGGTGAAGAAGCCGGTGGACTCCACCACGACGTCCACGCCCAGGTCGCCCCACGGCAGGGCGGCCGGGTCGCGCTCGGCGAAGACCTTGATCTCCTTGCCGTCGACGGTGATGGAGCTGTCGCCCGAGACGACCTCGGCGTCCAGCCGGCCGTGCGTCGAGTCGTACTTCAGGAGGTGGCCGTTGGTGGCGGGCGGCACGAGGTCGTTGACTCCCACCACCTCGAGGTCGGCGCCTGCTGCCCGGGCCGCCCGGAAGAAGTTGCGCCCGATGCGCCCGAAGCCGTTGATACCGACCCTCACGGTCATGGATGTGCCTCCCGTGTCTGCTCGAATCCGCCCACTGGATGCTGGGTTGCGCCAGACCCTATCCGAGCAGATTCTCCAGCGCCGCCGCCAGTCTGGCGGGGTCGTGACCGCGGCCGTCGTCCCGGGCGACGTCGGCGGTCACCACGGGGACGGGCAGGCGGCCGTCGGGGGGCGGTGGGAACGTGTGGTCGCACAGGACCACGTCGATCTCCACGCCGTGGGCGAGGAGGGCCTCCACGTGGCCCGCCGCGTCGTACCCCGCCGTCTCCGGCTCCTGGGGGCCGAGGTTGCACACGTAGACCCGCCAGGCCCGGCTGGCGGCCACGGCGCGGGCCAGCTCGGGGGCGGCCAGGGCGGCCAGGACGCTGGTGAACAGCGAGCCGGGGCCGACCACCACCTGGTCGGCCTCGGCGACGGCGGCGAGGGCGGCGGGCGGCGTCCCGGCGTCGGCCGGGAGGATGGACACCCGCTTGATCCGCCCGGCGGCGGTGCCGGTGGCGACGGCCAGCTGCCCCCGCACCGTCCCGCTCTCCCCCTCCGCCTCCAGGACCACCGGGTGGGCGGTGGCCGGCAGCACCCGCCCGCCGGGGCCGACGCCGACCAGGCGGGCCGCCTCCTCCAGGGCGGCCAGGAAGTCGCCGGTGGTGGCGCTCAGCCCGGCGATGACGACGTTGCCGAGGGAGTGGCCCTCCAGCTCGCCGGCGTCGAAGCGGTGCTCGAAGGCCCGGGCCCACAGGGAGTCGGGGTCGCCCATGGCGACCAGGCACCGGCGCAGGTCGCCCGGCGGGGAGATGCCCAGCGCCTCCCGCAGCCGGCCGCTGGAGCCCCCGTCGTCGGCCACGCTGACGATGGCGGTGACGTCGCCGGCGTAGCGGCGGACGGCCGAGATGCTGGCGGCCAGGCCGTGCCCCCCGCCCACGGCCACGACCCGAGGTCCGCCACCGGCGCCGCCGGTGGAGCCGGCGGTCACCGGTTGCCCCGGGCGATGTCCCGGTGGTTGACGACGGGGCGGAACCCGTGGGCCTCCATGGACCGCGCCACCTCCTCGGCCAGGGCCACCGACCGGTGCCGGCCCCCGGTGCACCCCACCGCCACCGACAGGTACGTCTTGCCCTCCTTCACGTAACCGGGCAGCACCAGGCCGAACAGGTCGTCGAGGCGGGCCAGGAACTCCTTGGTGTCGGGCTGGGCGAGGACGTAGTCCCGCACGGCGGGGTCGAGGCCGGTGAGCGGGCGCAGCTCGTCCACCCAGTGGGGGTTGGGGAGGAAGCGGCAGTCGAACACCAGGTCCACGTCGAGGGGGATCCCGTGCTGGTAGCCGAACGACACCACCGACGTCCGCATGCCGCCCACCGGGTCGGGCTCGAACAGGTCGACCAGGCGGTCCCTCAGCTGGTGGACGTTCATCTCCGTGGTGTCGATGCGGATGTCGGCCTGCGCCTTGATGGCGGCCAGCGACTCCCGCTCCAGGTCGATCCCCTCGGTGACCGTGTCGGCGTCCACCGGGTGGCGGCGGCGGGTGCCCTCGAAGCGGCGCACGAGCACGTCGTCTGCGGCGTCGAGGTAGAGGACCCGCACCGGCCCCCGCCCCGCCTTGCTGAGGTGGTCGATGGCGCTGGTCAACTCACCCACGTAGGCGGCGCCGCTGCGCCCGCTGACCAGGGCGACCTTCTCCGTCTCCCCCCCGGTGAGGTTCATCTCGGCCACCTGGGGGATCAGCGACGGGGGCAGGTTGTCGATGACGACCCACCCCAGGTCCTCCAGGGTGGCCGCCGCCGTGCTGCGGCCCGCCCCGGACAGCCCGGTGACGACGAGGAACTCGGCCATGGGCCTCATTGTCACAGGCCGGGGGCAGCCTGGTGGCCGGCCCTTCCCCTTCTTCTGTCAGAAAGCGACCGCTGAGGTGGGAAAGTGACCGAAGAAGCGCTGGCCGGCGTCGCCCGGCGCCAGTACGCCCTGTTCACCGTGGTCCAGGCCATGGACGCCGGCCTGTCCCCGCGCCAGGTCGAGGCCGGGGAGCGCCCCGGGCGCCGGGAGCGGTTGTACCGGGGCGTCCACCGGATGGGTGGCGCGCCGGTCGGCGACGAGCAGCGCCTCCTCGCCGCCGTGCTCGCCGTCGGCCCCGGCGCGGCGGCCTCGCACCGGGCGGCGGCGTGGGTGTGGCGCCTGGTCGACGACCTGCGCATCGAGGTGACGGCCCCTCGCCGGTCGCGCGTCCCCGGGGTGACGACCCACGTCCGCCCGGCGGGGTGCCGGGCCGTGGTGCGCCGGGGGATCCCGTGCACCGACCCGCTGCGCACGGTGCTGGACCTGGCGGCGACGGGCGACGAGGTGCTGGTCGCCGGTGCGCTCGACCGCGGCATCGCCGACGGGCTGTTCACCGCCCCGCCGTGCGGGCGGCGCTGGAGCCCACGGCCGGCAGGGGCATCCGGGGTGCCGGGGTGCTGCGGCGGGTGCTGGCACGCGGCTGGACGCCGACGGCGAGCGGGTGAGCGCCCTGGAGAGCGCCATGGACCGGGTGGTGGTGCGGTTCGGCGTACCGCCGCCGGTGCGCCAGCACCCCGTGGGCGGTACGCCGTACCGGCTCGACTACGCCTGGCCGGACGCCCGGGTGGCCGTCGAGGTCGACGGGTACGGGCCGCACTCGTCCCGGGAGGCGTTCCAGGACGACCGGGGCCCGCCAGAACGTCCTGGTGCTGGCCGGGTGGACGGTGCTGCGGTTCACGTGGCCCGACGTGCGGGGCCGCCCGGCAGTGGCCGGGGCGGCGGTCAGGCGGGCGCTGGGCGCTTCTCGGCCCGCATGAAGAGGAGGCGGGGGATGGTGGCGGCGTCCCGGTACTCCTCGGCCCGGGCGATGAAGCCGGGCGGCGGGGCCGGCTCCTCCATGCGCACGACGAGCAGCCCGGCGCCCGCCATGGCGTTCACGTAGCGGGACAACGGCCGGTGGATGAACGGGATGAAGATGCCCTTCTCCACCTCCTCCAGGGTCGAGTCCTCCACCAGGTAGGGCCCGATGCGCCAGTACTGCTCCTCCAGGATGTGGTCGTCGATCCATCCGCTCCCCGGCGTCTGGAGCAGCGGGTGGTTGAGGAAGAACAGGAAGCGCCCGCCCGGGCGCAGGACCCGGGCCACCTCGGCGACAGCGGCGTCGGGCGCCTCGATGTGCTCGAACACCAGGCAGGCGACGACGGCGTCGAACGCCCCATCGGCGAAGGGGAGGGCGGCCGCCCCGGCCCGCGCGTAAGCGGGCCCGCCCGCCCGGTCCCGGGCGGCGACGAGCTGGGCCCGGGTGGGGTCGACGCCGGCGACCAGCGTGGCGCCGAGACGGGCGGCCAGGCGGGCCACCTGCCCCTCCCCCGTCCCCACGTCCAGCACGCGGGTGGCGCCCGCCAGGTGCTCGGCCGCCAGGGGGAGGATCTGCTCCTCGTACTCGGCGTCGGCGCCCTCGGTGAACCCCTCCTGCCACCACCCGGCGTGGGTCTCCCAGAGGTCGTCAGGGGTGTCGGGGATGGCCACGCCCGCAGCGTACGAGCGGCCCGCCGCACCGGAGCGTCCGTAGACTGCGGGCATGCCAGGGTCCCTCCGGCGGCCTGAAGCGGCGCGGGGAACCGCGGGCGAGGCGGAGAAGGACGGGCTCCCGGAGCGCGCCGCCCTCGCCGAGCTCGCCGGTGCCGGCGCGGCCATGACGGAGGCGGCGCGCTCGCTGGCGACCGGGGCGGTGTTGCGCGGGCGACTCAGCCCCGAGGCGGCGGCCCTCCTGAGCCCGTGCACGGCCCAGGAGCTCCGGGCCATCGCTGCCGATGCCGGTCGAGTCGACGGCCAGGGCGGCTCGGACCCCGTCGTCGTCAGCGTTGTCGTCCCCGCGTTCAACGAGTCGGACAACCTTCGGAGCCTGTGGGAGCGGCTCAAACCGGTGCTCAACGAGCTCGACCCCGGTGAGTTGGTGGTCGTCGACGACGGCAGCGGGGACGAGACGTGGAAGGTGATCGTCGAGTTGGCGGCCGAGGACCGTCGCGTCCGCGGCGTCCGCCTCAGTCGGAACTTCGGCCACCAGGCGGCCCTGTCCGCCGGCATGGCCGCGGCACGGGGTGACGCGGTCTGCCTCATGGACGCCGACCTCCAGGATCCTCCGGAGCTGCTGCACCGGCTCGTCGAGGAATGGCGCAACGGGAACCAGGTGGTCTACGCGGTCAGGCAGACCAGGAAGGAGGCGCTGCTGAAGCGCCAGGCGTACCGCTGGTTCTACCGGGTCTACAAGCAGGTCGCCGACATCGACGTGCCCCTCGACAGCGGCGACTTCGCCCTCCTGGATCGCCGGGTGGTCGACGAACTGCTCGCCCTGCCCGAGCACAATCGCTTCCT
Source organism: Acidimicrobiales bacterium (assembly GCA_035540975.1). Taxonomy (NCBI): domain Bacteria; kingdom Bacillati; phylum Actinomycetota; class Acidimicrobiia; order Acidimicrobiales; species Acidimicrobiales bacterium. The sequence continues at coordinate 2,955 of DATLFN010000096.1, read as the reverse complement.
GCGAGGGCTGCGGAGCTGGGTGGGCTACCGCCAGATCGGCCTTCCGTACGACCGAGACGCCCGTCATGCCGGCACGCCGAAGTACACGTTCCGCAAGCTCATCCGGCTCGCCCTCGACGGGCTCGTCTCCTTCTCCGCCGCTCCCCTACGCCTCGCTTCGATCTTCGGGGTGATCGTCGCGGTCGCCGGCGGCCTCTACATCGGCGTGGCCATTGCCGCCCGGATCTTCTTCGGTGGCGTGCCGAAGGGTTGGACGTCGATCGTGGCGGTTGTCCTGGCCATCGGGGGGATGCAGCTCATCGTGGTCGGCGTGCTCGGGGAGTACGTGGCGAGGATCTACGACGAGACGAAGGCGCGGCCCAATTTCCTCGTGGCCGAGACGACCGCCGACTACGAACGGCCGGCGTAGCGGTGGACGCCGCGGTCTACCGGGCCCACGCCGAGCTCGAGCGCGACCACTGGTGGTTCGTCGGCCGGCGGGCCGTCGTGGGCGACGTCCTGGAGCGCCACGTCGGCACCCGGGTCGGCCGCATCCTCGACGTCGGCTGCGGAACAGGAGGGATGCTGCCGCTCCTGGCCCGCTTCGGGGACGTCACCGCCTTGGAACCCGAGCCCTTTGCCGTCGACCACGCCCGAAGGCAACCAGTGAAGGCCGAGGTCGTCCTCGGCCGCGTACCCGAGGACGTCCCGGCCACCGCCGACTTCGACCTCGTCACGGCGTTCGACGTGATCGAGCACCTGGAGGACGACGTCGGCGCCCTTCGCTCCATGGCGTCCGCCACCCGCCCGGGCGGCACCGTGCTGGTGACCGTCCCGGCCCTGCCGTGGCTCTGGAGCGAGCACGACGTGGCGAACGGGCACTTCCGCCGATACCGGCGACGAGATCTGGCCCGTGTCCTGGACGAGGCCGGCATGGACGTACGCCACCTCTCGTTCTTCAACGCCGTGCTGTTCGCTCCGATCGCTGCCGTCCGTCTTGTGGGGCGCCTGCGCCGGGCCGAGCGGCCCGGGCGCAGCGACTTCGACATGGGGCTTCCGCCCAAGCCGGTCAACCGTCTCCTTGCCGGGCTGCTGGGCGGCGAACGCCGGCTCGTCTCGGGCCGCGGGCTGCGGCTCGGCGTCTCGCTCATCGCTGTGGCGCGCGTGGGGCCGTCCTGACGACGGGATCGCTGGAAACCGAAGCGGCAAGCCGGCGTTGGGGCCTCGTGATCGCCGTGCTCGCCGCGATCCCGTCGATCGCGTGGGGCCTCGCGGGCGCCGACTACCTGTCCGACGACTTCTGGGTCGCTCACGAGCTCGTCGCCAACGGTGTGCTCGAGGGTGCGATGAACCTCTCGTTCGAGGCGCCGGCCCGCCCGGCGGTGGGCCCCTACTACGTGTTGGCGTACCAGGTCCTCGGCGACCGCCCTGTCCTCCACGCCGTTCTCATGGGCTCTCTCAACGCACTCGTCGCATTGCTCGTCTGGCGGGCCCTCAGGGAGGTCGTCACCAGCCGGACCGCCCTCCTGGCCGCGCTGGCCTTCGCGGTGGTACCGAACCGCGGGGCGACCCGCCTCTGGTTCGTGCTGGGACCGAACCTCGTCTCGCTCGCCTGCCTCGCCGGCGGGGCCTTCCTGCTCCTCCGGCGAGGGCGCGTCGGAACGGCTGTGGCGCTGTTCGTCGTCGGGATCCTCGCCCACGAGGGAATCGCCGCCGTCGCTGCGCTCGTCATCGGATGGTGGTGGCTCCAGGACAGGCGTGCACGATTGCGCCCGGCTGCCGTGGCACTCGCGCCGGTTGCAGCGATCACGACAGTCGCACTCCTGGTCTCTCCGAAGAGAGGCGGGAGCTCGCCGGGTCCCTTGGCGAACCTCGACACCCTGGGGGCCGGCCAGCTGGGCGCGGGGTTCTGGGGGTCCGACCTGCTCGGAGCGATCGCCATGGTCGTTCTCGTCGCCGCCGCCACGTGGTCCATCGCCACCACGGTGCTCCCGTCGTTCCGGGGCCCGTCGACGGTGCGTCGCGAGGTGCTGATCGGCTGCGCACTACTGGCGGCCGGCGCGGCGCCCTTCGCTCTCGGAGGAGCGCCCTTCGCTGTCCGCGGGATCTTCGACCGCAACAACCTCGTTCCCGACCTCGGCTCCTGCCTCGTCCTCGCTGCGTTGCTGGCGGCGACCGTCCGCCTGTCCCGCCCGCTCGGCACCGTCGTAGCCACACTGGTCATCGTCGTGCTGGCCGCCGGCAACGTCCAGGACGTCCGCGACTACCGGGACGCGGCGCGTGAGGGCGACGCCCTCGTCGAGATTGTTCTTGCCGACGTGGATCCCAGCGTCGGCCGAATCGTCGTCGTACCACCGTTGCCGGGGGACACCGGGGTCGCGCAGTTCATCCTCGACAGCGACCTCAACGCCGCGCTGCAACTTCGCCACGGGCCGGAGTGGGCGTCGGTGCGGATGCCGGCCCGCACGCCTCGTTGCGCCGATCTCGTCGCGGCATCTGCCGGCGAGCCGGTATTCCTCTACGACCGGATCGACCGGACCCTGATCCCTCTCCCCGACGGCGAGGCCTGCCCCGATGGGTAGCGAACGACGAATGGAGCAGAACCTCGAGCAGGTGGGGGCGGCCAGGACGGGCCCCGGCGCCCGTCATGAGCCGTGCAGCTTCTCGTACACCGCCTCGGCCACGCGGTCGGGAAGCCACGGCAGCGCCTTCAGCGTCTCCAGTGACGCCTTCTTGACCGGCCCCACGCCGCCCAGCTCCTTCAGCAGGCGGGCCCGGCGGGTGGGGCCGAGGCCCGGGATCTCGTCCAGAGCGCTCCTCGTCATCCGCTTCCCGCGCAGCTGGCGGTGGTAGGTGACGGCGAAGCGGTGGGCCTCGTCCCGCACCCGCTGGAGCAGGTACAGGGCCTCCGACTGGCGGGGGATGCGCACGGGGTCGGCCCGCCCGGGGAGGAACACCTCCTCGAACTGCTTGGCC
>DATLFN010000095.1 GCA_035540975.1 Acidimicrobiales bacterium | reverse complement strand
GGCGGCGGCTGCGGGCGGCGGGCCCGCCCCCGCCCGCCCCGACGACCGGGTGCCGCCCGACCCCGAACCGTGAGCGTCCTCGTCGTCGACACGGGGACGACCAGCGTGCGGGCCGCCGTCGTGCGGCCCGACGGCACGGTGGACGCGCTGGCCCGCCGGACGGTCCCGCTCTCCAGCCCCAGCGCCGGCTTCGTGGAGTTCGACGCCGGGGAGATGGCGCAGGCGGCCCTGGACGTGGCCCGGCGCGCCCTGGCCGAGGGCGGCCCGGTCGAGGCCGTCGGCATCGCCAACCAGCGGGCGTCGACAGTGGTGTGGGACCGGGCCACCGGCGACCCGGCCGGCCCGGGCATCGGCTGGCAGGACCTGCGCACGGCCGGCCTGTGCCTGGCGCTCCAGTCGCAGGGCCTGCGCCTCCCACCCACCGCCTCGGCCACCAAGCTGTCGGTCCTCCTCGACATCGCCGACCCCGGCCGGGCCCGCGACCTGTGCTTCGGGACCCTGGACACGTGGCTGGCGTGGACCCTCTCCGGCGGCGCCCTCCACGTCACCGACGCCACCAACGCCGGGGTCACCGGGCTGGTGCTCGGCGACTGCTCGGGCTGGGACGAGGCGGTCCTCGACGTCCTCCGCATCCCGCCGTCGGTGCTGCCCCGGATCGTCGACTCGTCGGGCATCCTCGGCCCCGCCCTCGCCCTCGACTGCGCCCCGCCCCTGGCCGCCCTGGTCGGCGACCAGCAGGCGTCGCTGGTCGGCCAGGGGTGCACCCGGCCCGGGCTGGCCAAGGCCACCTTCGGGACGGGCGGGATGCTCGACCTGTGCGTCGGGCCCGAGCGGCCCGCCTTCCCCGTCCGGGGCGACGCCGGGTGCTTCCCGGTGGTGGCGTGGCGCCGGGGCGGAGCCGACACGTGGGGCATCGAGGCGGTCATGCTGTCGGCCGGGTCGGCGGTGGAGTGGCTGCGCGACGACCTCGGCATCCTGGCGTCGGTCGAGGAGTCGGACGAGGTGGCGGTGTCGGTGCCGCACACCGACGACGTGCGCTTCGTGCCCGCCCTGTTCGGGCTCGGCACCCCGGCGTGGGACTTCGGCGCGCGCGGCACGCTGGTGGGGTTGACCCGGGGATCGGGGCGAGCCCAGATCGTGCGCGCCGTGCTCGAGGGGATCGCCCACCGGGGCGCCGACCTGCTGGAGGCGGCGGAGGCCGACGGCGGCGTGACCATCCCCACGCTGCGGGTCGACGGCGGCATGACCGCCAACGCCACCTTCGTCCAGGCCCTGGCCGACGCCTGCCAGCGGCCGGTGGAGGTGGCCCCCGTCACCGAGGCGACGACCCTGGGCGCCGCCTACCTGGCGGGCATGGCGGTGGGGCTGTGGGCCGACGAGGACGAGGTGGCCGACGCCTGGCGAGCGAGCCGGGTGGTGGAGCCCCGCCGCCGACCGGACCGGGAGCGCTGGCGGCAGGCGGTGGCGCGGGCGGCGGGCGCCGTGCCCGAGCTCAGCGCCGTGCGGTTCTAGCGGGGGAGGGCCCAACCTGTCCCGGGAACGACCCGGATACGAGTCGTTTCCGCGACAGGTTCTTAGGCCGTCGGCGCCGGGACCTCCGGCGCCCGGAGCAGGCGGGTGACGTCGGCGGCCCCGATGGCCGGCGAGAACCAGAACCCCTGGGCGGTGTGGCAGCCCAGCTCGCGCAGCAGCCCGGCCTGGCCGGCGGTCTCGACGCCGAGGGCGGAGACCTCGACCCCCAGCTCGGTGGCCAGGACCACGAGCGAGCGCACGACGGCCCGCTCGGCCGCCCCGTCACCCAACCCCTGCACGAGCGAGCGGTCCAGCTTGACCTCGTGCAGCGGCAGCCGGCTCAGGTCGCGCAGGGAGGAGCGCCCACGGCCGAAGTCGTCCACCGCCAGGTGGGCGCCGGCGGCCTCGATCTCACCAGCGGCCTCGACCACCGCCGCGCTGCGGGCGAGCACGACCTCCTCGCTCGTCTCCAGCGTGAGCCGGCCCGGCCCCAGGCCGGTGCGCTCGAGGACGCCCGCCACGACGACGGCGAAGTCGGGGGCCACCAGCTGGTCGGGGGCCACGTTGACCGAGACGTCGAGGGCGGGCAGGCCCAGGCGGTCCCACTCGACGGCCTGCCGGCACGCCCCCTCCAGCACCCACGTGCCGAGGACGACGGACATCCCGGCCCGGGCGGCGATCGGGACGAACTCCGACGGCTCGACGGCGCCGCGGCTGGCGTGGCGCCAGCGGGCCAGGGCCTCCACGCCCGTGACGCGGCCCGACGCCAGGTCGATGCGGGGCTGGTAGTCGAGGAACAGCTCACCCCGGTCGAGGGCACCCCGCAGCTCCGCCTCCAGCTCCAGGCGGTACACGGCGACGGCGTTCATCTCGGCCCGGAACACCTCCCACCGGCCCTCGCCCCGCTCCTTGGCCCGGTACATGGCCTGGTCGGCCTCCCGCAGGGGATCGAGCCCCTCGCGGAACGGGGCCTTGGCGAACGACGCGCCGATGCTGGCCGAGATGGCGACCCGGTGGCCACCGAGGATGAACGGGTCGGCCAGGGCGTTCAGCAGCCGCTCGGCCACGTCGATGCCGTCGGCGTCCGACCGCAGCTTCTCCAGCAGCACGGTGAACTCGTCGCCACCGAACCGGGCCAGGGTGTCACCCGGGCGCAGGCACGCCTGGAGGCGCTGCGACACCGCGACCAGCAGCTCGTCGCCCCGCTCGTGGCCCAGGTGGTCGTTGACCGCCTTGAACCCGTCGAGGTCGAGGAAGAGCACGCCCACCGGCTCACCGTCGCGGCGGCCCCGGGCCAGCGCCTGCTCCAGGCGGTCGAGGAACAGGGCCCGGTTGGGCAGGCCGGTGAGCGAGTCGTGGAACGCCTGGTGGGCCAGCTTGGCCTCGAACTCCCGGCGCTCGGCGTAGAGGCGGGCGTTCTCGAACGCCGCCCCGGCATGGGCGGCCAGCAGGTCGAGGCACTCGACCTCGTGGGGATAGGGCGCCGCCCGGGTGAGGCTGCCGGCCACCAGGGCGCCGGCCAGCTCGCCGCCCGACCACACCGGGCACGCCACCAGGTAGCGGTACCCCGCCTCCAGAGCGGGCCGCACGCCGAGGGGCCATCCCGAGTGGTCGTCCAGCACCACCGTCGCCCGCCTCGCCCGCACCAGGCCCGCCGCCCCGGCGTCGAGCGGCCGCACGGGGGCCGGCTCGACCTCCACGCCCCGGTGGTGGGCCAGCCGCCACGTGCCCCCCTCCTCGTCGAACAAGCACAGCTGGGCGCCGTCGAAGCCGAGGTCCAGGGCCGCGTCGACGACCGTCTCCAGAACCCGGCCGGGGTCGAGCGTGCTCATCGTGCGGGCGGCGGCGGCCACCCCGGCCAGCAGGGCGGCGCGGGACTCCGACTCCGCTCGTGCCTCGTCGTGGGCCCTCGTCTGCCCGAGCAGCTCCCGGGAGAGGAAGCTGGCCACGTAGGCCACGAGGCCGAGACCGCCCAGCCGGACGACCATGTGGTTGAAGCCGGGGCTCACCGTCTCGAAGGCGACCACGGTGAGGTAGCCGGCCACCATCAGCCCGAGCAGGACGACCTGGCCCGACGGGGGGTAGGTGGTGGCGTAGAGGACGACGGCCAGCACGTAGAGCCCGAACAGCTCCGACCGGGCGCCACCCGTGTTGGCGATGCCGAGGGTGACGAGGGCGATGTCCAGCACGGACCACGTGTAGAGCCAGCGCATGCCCGAGGGCCGGTGGAGCAGGTCCTCCCACGGCACCCGGGTGATGAGGTACGCCACGTTGGCCGTGGCCAACGCGATCAGCGCGTTGACCTTCCAGTCCACCGAGCCCTGCGAGAGCAGCGCCACCGCGGTGGTGGCGACCACGAGCAGCCGGGCCAGCACGGAGACCCGCAGCACCCGCTCGCGAAAGGCCCCGGGCGACCCTCCCCCCGGCTCGGGGCCGGCGGCCGTCGCCACCGGCCCGGCGCGGTCGTCCCCACCGGTGCCCACGGGCACGAGGGTACGGGACTCAGGCGTTGAGGACACGGGCGGTGGCCCGTCGGCCGGGCTGCTTGACGACCTCGATGGCGTGGGGCAGCTCGGCCTTGATGCTCTCGTCGTGGGTGACGACCAGGACCTGGCGGAACCGCCCCTTCAGCCGTTCGAGGGCGGCCAGCATGCGCGCCTTGCGGTCCTCGTCGAGGGGGCCGAACACCTCGTCGAGCACGAGGAGTCCGACGGTGCCGCCCGAGAGCAGGCGGACGTGCTCGCTGATGGCGACCCGCACGGCCAGGTTGGCCAGGTCGGTCTCCGACCCGGAGAACCGCTGCATGCCGTGGGCCCGGCCGCGGTCGCGGATCTGGATCTCGTACGACTCGGGATCGAGCTCGAGGCGGTCGTACTCGTGGTCGGTGAGCTCGGCGAACAGGTCGGCGGCCTGGGCGGCCAGGCGGGGGCCGACAGTGGACACGACGCCGTTGCGGAACCCCGACAGCAGGTCGGCCACCCGGCCCAGGTGGCGGCTCTCCTCCCGCAACGCGGCCTGGCCGGCGTGCTGCTCCTCGGCGTCGGCCAACCGGCGGGCGGCGGCGTCGGCCCTGACCCTGGCCTGGGCCGCTTCCACCCGCGCGTCGTGGGCGACCTTCGAGGCGTCCTCGGCCGCCCGGGCCGCGGCGTCGCGGGCGGTGCGGGCGGCGTCGAGAGCCTCGGGCCGGTAGCCCAGGGCGCGTGCGGCGGCGCGCAGCTCCTCCAGGCGGGCGGCGAGCACGGCCAGGCGGGCGACCTCGTCGTCGTGGCGGGCGGCGACGGCGGGCGCCCGCTCGAGCCGGGCCCGCAGGCGGTCGGCCTCCCGGGCCGCCCGGCGCCCGGCGTCCACCGAGGCGGCCGCCGCCGCCACGTCGTCCGGGCGGAACGGGCGGCCCAGGGCGATGACCGCCTCGGCCAGCGCCGACTCGGCGTGGGCCCGCCGGGCCCGGGCCTGCTCCAGCGCCGACCATGCCCGGCGGGCCTCGTCGAGCCGGCGGGCCGCCGCCGCCGCCTCGGCCCGGTCCTTGTCCGCCTGCGCCAACAGCTCCCGGCGCCGGGCGGTGAGGGCCTCGACGCGCGCCTCCCCCTCGGCCACGTCCGCCGCCCGGTGCTCTTGGACCCTGCCGAAGGTGTCGCCCAGGGCCTGACCGCACAGCGGGCACTCCGCCTCGCCCGACAGGGCGTCGGACCGCTCCGCCGCCTGCCGCGCCCGGGCCAGCTCGGCGGTGGCGGCGGCCAGCTCCCCGTCCACGGCGGCCAGCCGGTTGGCCGCCTGCTCGGCCGCCACCCGGGCCGCCTCGCACGCCTCCTCGTCCGGCGGCGCCGCCTCGCCGGGGACCGCGGTGGCCTCCACGGCGGCCGTGGCCGCCGCCGCCGCCCGGAGACGGCGCAGGTCCTCCTCCCGCTCCTCCAGGCCGGCCGCCTCCGCCTCCACGCCGGCCAGCCGCTCGCCGGCCGTCGCCAGCTCCGCCCGCTCGGCGGCCAGGGCGGCGACCTGGCGGGCCACCGTGTCGTGCTCCCCGCGCACGGCCTGGCCGTCGGCCACCACCGCGTCGTGGCGCCGGCGCAGCTCCTCCACCTCGTCGAGCCGCTCCTCGGCGGTCGCCAGCCGGGCCCGGGCGGCGGCGGCGACCTGCTCCTCGGTGGCCGCCTCGCGAGCGGTGGCCTCGGCGGCAGCCTCCGCATCGTCGGCCTCGTGCCGCAGCTGCTCGACGTCGGGCAGCACGGCGGTGAGGCCCTCCAACCGCTCTCGGGCGGCGCGGGCGTCCCTGCGGGCGTCGTCCCGCGCCGTGTCGAGGGGCATGACGCCCAGCAACTTGAGCACCAGGTCCTTGCGCTGCTGGGGGCGCTGGACGCTGAAGGCGGCGATCTGCTTCTGCTCGGCGAACACCGACGAGCGGAAGGCGGCGTCGTCCATGCCCAGGATCGAGTGGACGTAGCGGCTGGTGTCGCGCACGCCCTCCGCCATCTGCCGGCCGTCGGCGTAGGCCGACGCCCGTACCGTCGAGTTGACGCCGGTGACGGTGCGGCGGACCACGTACAGGTGGCCCTCGTGCTCGAACTCCACCTCGGCCACGCAGTCCCCGCCCACGCCGGTGGTGCGCACGTCGGGGATCGACGTGCGGCTGCGGCCCCAGAGGGCGAACAGCAGGGACTCGACGAGGTAGCTCTTGCCCGCCCCGTTGGCGCCGTAGATGCCGACCAGCCCGGGCGGGACCTCCAGGTCCAGCGGCTTCTCGTACACCCGGTAGTTACGCAGCCCGATCCGCTTCACCAGCACCGGCAGCCGCTCCCCGGACGGGTCCGCGGCCCGGCGGGGCCGGCTGGTCCGCCGCTCACCCCGCCGACTCCACGGCGTTCGACAGGTAGGCGTCGCCCAGGGCCTTGATGCGGTCGCGGTCGAAGCCGGTGAGGTCCTGGCCGTCGAGGTAGCGGTGCCAGCGCCCGCCCATGGAGCCCAGGTCGGGCAGCTCCACGGGGACGTCGACCCCGCCGAACACGGGCTCCACCTTCAGGTAGAGGGCGGCGCCGGCCGCCTCTCGCACGGCGTCGAGGTCCAGCAGGCGGTAGGCCTCGGGGTCCACGCCGTCGAGGTACAGCCGGGCCACCGCACCCTCGGGGACGGTGGCGGCCCGCTCGAGCACCTGGGCCTCCAGCTCCGAGGGCGACAGGCCGAGGGCCGCCACCGTGGGGAGGGTCACCAGCGGGCGCCGGCCGGGGACGGGCACGTGGCGGCACTCGCCCGTGTCGGTGTCGAGGACGAGGATGCCCTTGGGCTTGTCGGGGTCGTCGGCGAAGCTGAACGTGTCGGTGGAGCCGGCGTACCAGATCCCCTCGGCCACCTTGGTGTGGAAGTGGTAGTGGCCGAGCAGCACGAAGTCGGAGCGCAGCAGCGACGCGTCGACCTCGATCTCGTTGATGTCGGAGTACCGGGGCTCCACCTGGGTGATGCGGGGGTGGGTGAGGAGCAGGTTCGACTTGTCGAGGCTGCGGCCCCGGTCGGCCTCGGCCAGCGCCTCCAGCGTCGACTCGACGGTGAGCATCTGGGGCACGGCGTGCACCACCAGGCCGGGCAGGTCGAAGCGCTCGTACCCGAGCCGGTGGGCGAAGGAGAGCTCGGGGAACATGTCGGCCAGCGCCGAGTAGGGACTGCCGGTGCCGGGCAGCCGGGGCGTGTCGTGGTTGCCGGTGATGAGCGCCACCCGCACGCCGTGCTCGCGCATCCGGGTGAGGGCCCGCTGGGCGATGCGGAACGAGCGGTAGGTGGGACGCGGGTGGTCGAACACGTCGCCCAGCCACACGACCAGGTCGGGCTCCTGGGCCAGCGCCAGGTCGACCGCGGCCTCGAACGACTCCTCGAAGTCGCGCTCGCGCCGGTTCACCCCCTCGGGTGTGGTGAACCCGTAGTAGGAGCGCCCGAGGTGGGCGTCGCCCAGGGCGGCGACGCGCATCAGTCCACCAGCGCGGCCACGTGGGGCCGCGCCTCGGGGGGCGGTGCCGCCGGCGGCGCCACCGAGCGCACCACGTCGTCGTAGAGGTGGATCCGGGCCGGCACCGCGAACGGCGCCTCCAGGTTGGCGAGCAGGCACTCGCCGGGCATGAGGCTCTGGATCTCGGGACCGAGGGCGGACAGGTCCTGCTTGGACGACGACCGCAGGATGCTCCGGTCCTTCTCGTCGGCCAGGCCCAGGACGAAGAAGGTGTTGAACTGGCTGAGCAGCTCGCTGTCCAACAGCTTGGGCTGCTGGGTGACGGCGCACAGCCCGACCTTGAACTTGCGCCCCTCGCGGGCGAGCCGGGGGAACACGTTCGACTCCCGGTCCCGGCTCGACGACAGCACCCGCTGCGCCTCCTCCAGCACCACGCACACGACCGGGAGTCGCTCGTGCAGCCCGGGGTCGTCGAGGTAGGCGGCCGCCCAGTGCTCGAGCACCCGGCGGGCCAGGAACGACGCCACCAGCACCTCCTCGGTGGAGCCCAGCCCGCTGACGTCGCACAGCACGACCTTGCCCTGCGACAGGTCGCGCACGATGGCGGCGCCGGTGGACACGTTGGGGTCGGTGGCGATGCACGGCAGGTCGACGATGCGGCGGGCGCGGCGGTGCACGACCTGGAGGGTGTTGAGGGCGACCCGGTTGCCCAGGTCCATGTCGCGGAACGCCGGCAGGTCGTCCACCTGGGCGAAGTCCAGCAGCCAGGTGAGGCCGGGCGTGCGGTAGTGGCGCTCCAGCTCGAACAGCGCCTCCTCCTGGGGGCGGCTCCACTCGTAGGCCGTGCGCAGGTCGTCCACCGTGAGCTCGGACAGGCTGATGCGGAGCGTGGACGTGGTGGGCAGGCGGCGGGCGGCGTAGACCCGCAGCGACTGCGCCGCCCACGGGTGGCGGCCCAGGGCGGTGCGGTACTCCCCGTGGGGGTCGACCAGCAGCAGCCCGTAGCGGCCGTTGGCCTGGAGCACCTGGCCGGCCAGCACGCGCATGAGGTTCGACTTGCCCATGCCGGTGGTGGCGAAGATGCCGACGTGGGTGGCCAGGCTGGCGCCCGGGATGCCGACCTCGAAGTCCACGACCGTCTCGCCGCTGCGCAGGCAGCCCACCGACAGGTCGCCCATGCGGGTGCGCAGGAACTCGAAGTCGGTGGCCTCGGGGGCGACGACGCGGGAGAACTGGGTGGGCAGGCTCTTGGGCTTGCGGAACGCCTGCCCGTCGGGCGTGAGGTAGCCGAGGCACCGGCACTCGGCCACCCGGTAGGTGCGGCGCTCCTGCTCGTAGACGGGGTGGGCGCCGGGCTCGCCCCGGGCGTCGTCGGCCAGCAGGGTGCCCGCCACCCGCTCGGCCCAGCCGGGCTCGCGGTGCTCGGTGCCGTAGGTGACGTCCACCACCCGGAACAGGTACCGCCGGCCGGTCACGTCGTCCACCGCCACCAGCAGCTCGCCGAGGAACAGGTCCTCGTCGGGCGACGCCCGGAACACGCCCTCCAGGACGTTCTTGCCGTAGAGCCGGCCGCGCGTCCCCGTGCCCGTCACGACCGCTCCATCAGGCGGTGGCGGTCGGCGAACGCCCGCTCGGTGACGGCGGCGGCCACGCCCTCGCGGCGCAGCAGCTCCTCGAGCTGGAGCCACGACTCGCTGCGGACCCAGCCCGGGCAGGCGGCCAGCCGGTCGGCGACGGTGAGCGGGTACGGGTAGCCGGGGAAGGCGGCGTCGTCGCACAGGGCGGACAGCCGCCCGAGGATGACGGCCGGGTCGGCGGCCGCCGGCAGGTCGACCCGGAAGGCGAAGCGGGCGTCGGGGTCGAGGCGGGCGGCCAGGACCTGGATCCCCTCCCCGGCGTCGGGCCGCTCGGCGGCCCGGGTGCGGGCGACCGGCGCCCACCACGTCGCCCGCGGCCCCAGCGACCGGGCCGCCTCCAGCTCCAGCTGGCCGACCAGGGGCGCGCCGCCGCGCGACAGCGACGAGTGCTTGATGACGCCGGCCAGCGTGGCGCCCCGCTCGGCCGCCCGGGCCAGGAGGCCGGCCAGGAACGACGACGGGATGCGCCAGTCGGGCTGGAGGTCGCCGTCCACCAGCACGAGGGCTCCCGGGCCCGCTTCCTCCACGCTGCGCGCCACCGCGTCCCACTCCCAGCGGTCCCGGAGGAGGTTGACGTCCACCGACGTGTCGGCGGCCAGGCCCTCCAGCCCCAGCGCCGCCACCGCCGCCGCCCGCTCCTCGGCTCCACCCAGCAGGTGGTGGCGCAGCTCGCCCTCGTCCTCCACCACGCAGCGTCCGGACACGAAGCGCACCCGGGCGGCGCGGGTGGCCAGCACCTGGAGGCAGCGGGCGTCGGCCACCAGGGCCTGGCCCCCGTCCACCGCCCACACGTCCGCCGGGGGGCCCAGCCGGTCCAGGGGCCTGACGACCACGTCCGCCTCGAAGTCGAGGGCGGCACCGCCGTCGCCCGGGTCCCGGATGCTCCCGCCCGCGCCCCCGAGGAGCGTGGCGATGCGCCGGGCGGCTCGTTCCAGGGTGGGTGCGGGCATGGCTCCAGGCTTCCACGGCGGTGTGACGGTTACAACGTTGTGATTCTGCCACGGTCGGGGGCGGGCACCACGGGCACCCGCACAGGCGGGCCTCTAGCCTCGTGCCCCACTCGACCGGGAGGATGGGGATGTACGAGTACACGACCGAGGTGTTCGCCGTCGGGCTCAACGGGTTCGCCCCGGTCGACAACGACCGTCTCAACGGCATGTCGGCCGAAGGATGGGAGCCGGCGCACATGGCGCCCGTCCACGGCGGCTTCGCAGCCGTCGTCCTGTTCCGGCGCGAGGCCGGCGCGGCGCCGGCCGGCGCGGCGGCGACCCGGAGCCGGAGGGTGACGGCGGCCCGCACCCGCAAGGTCCCCCCGCCCGCCGCCCCGGCGCCCGCGCCCGCGGCCCGGGCCGGTCGAGCGTCGGCACCGGCCAAGGGGTCGGCCAAGGGTTCGCCTGGTGCGGCGGCGGCCCGCACCCGCACCACCCGGGGCCGGTGAGCGCCCGACCGTCCTGGTGGACGCGCGCGACAATGGTGGCGATGGTGAGCCGGCCGGGTGGCCGCGGCGCCGCTCGACGGCGTCGAGGAAAGTCGGGGCTCCACAGGGCAGGGTGCTGGCTAACGGCCAGTCGGGGTGACCCGCAGGAAAGTGCCACAGAGAGCAGACCGCCGATGGCTACCTCCGGGGAGCACAGGCAAGGGTGAAACGGTGCGGTAAGAGCGCACCAGCGCCCGGGGCGACCCGGGCGGCTCGGCAAACCCCACCCGGAGCAAGGCCAAGCGTGGGAGGAGCGGCCCGCTCGATCTCCCCAGGTAGGCCGCACAGATGGATGGCCACCGCCGGCGCTCCGGCGCCGGCACAGAACCCCGCTTACAGGCCGGCTCACCGTCAACATGCCGCATGACCCGCGGGTTCCTGGCGGCAGGTCGGGCCGCCGGCGCCCCGTACTGTTCGTGCGGCAAGAAAGGGCGAATACCGCCCGTTCTTGCCGCATGAACGGCCCGGGGCGCGCGACCCGGCTTGACGCGAACGGCACGCCGAGCTGCTCGAAGCGGCGGCCACCGCGCAGCCGGGCCGTGCTCAGCGGACGCAACGACCGGTCGACCGGGCGGGCGCGCTCGACGACTTGACCCGGGAGGCCGAAGAGCCCGGGCTCGACGGGTGACCGCGGCGGGCGTCGCCGCGCTCGACGCCGACCTTGCGGTGCCCGTCGTCGCCCGCGACCTCCTCACCGCCTTCGACGGTGCCCTCTCGGCAGGCGTTGTCGTCGACGTCGATGTCGGGGCCGGCCATGCCCAACCGGTACACCTTCGCCGGAGGACTCCATGAAGGCGTCGAGGGGCCATCCCGCCATCAGCCGTGGTGGTGCCAGCACCACCACGGGAGACGGGGCAGCACCGTGGCGACGGGCGCCGCCACCTGCGCATCTTTCGGCAGCGACTTCGAGCAGCGAGGGGGGTGGGCGCTCGAGTCTCGGGTAGGACCGGCACTTCGGGGGGCGAAGTGCCGGTCACTCTCCGACCCGTGTGCGGGTCCACGGGTGCCGGTGGCGCCTACCCCGCCTCCCGTGAAGGGACGGCGGGGACGGGGTAGGCCACCGAGGCGGGGTTCTCAGGACAGGTGGGACTGATCTCTTCGAACCTCACCGGCTAGAACGACGACCGCCGGGCCCGAGTTCCCGAGCGGCGCGGAAACTCCGCGAACCGGCGCGGTCAGGCCGTCCGGCGGTAGCGGCGGACGGCGAGCGAGCCGAAGACGACCACGATGGCGACCGTCCACGCCAGCGACTGGAGCACCGGTGTGGTCGTCGGGCCGCCCTGGGACAGCGCCCGCACGGCGTCGATGTTCACCGACACCGGCTGGTTCTCGGCGAACACCTGGAGCCACCCCGGCATGGTCTGCACCGGCACGAACGCCGACGAGGCGAACACCAGGGGCGCCAGCATGGGGAAGGCGGCCGCCTGGGTGCTCTCGACGCTGCGGACGGCGAGCCCGATGAGGGCGAAGATCGTGGACAGGGCGCAGCCGAACAGGAGCAGGACGCCCAGCCCGGCGGCGAACGCCAGCGGGTTGGTGTGGATGCGGAACCCGACGGCGTACCCGACGGCGGACATGAGCACGACCACGAACACGTTGCGGACGAGGTCGCTCAGGATGCGGCCGCCGAGCACGGCCATCCGGGCCATGGCCAGGGACCGGAAGCGCTCGATGAGCCCCTTCTGGAGGTCGTCGGCCAGCCCGATGCCGGTGCCCATGGCGCCGAACGCGACCGTCTGGGCGAAGATCCCGGGCATCAGGTAGTCGACGTACCGCAGCCCCGGCGTCTCGATCGCCCCGCCGAAGGCGTACCGGAACAACAGCACGAAGATCACGGGCTGGATCGTCGAGAACACCAGGAGCTGGGGCAGCCGCACGATCGTGCGCAGGTTGCGCCCGGCGACGACGAGGGTGTCGCTGACGGCCCACGCCAGGCGGCTGCGGTGACGGGCGAGGGGGACGGGGGCGGGAGCGGTGACGGAGCTCACCGGGCACCTCGGCTGCGCACCGGCTCGGCGTCGGGGCCGGCCTCCCCGGGCCCGGCCTCGCCGGCCTCGGCCTCCGCCTCCCCGGGGCCCGCCTCCCCGGCCTCCCCCGCCTGCGCCTCCCCGGGGCCGGCCTTGCCAGCCCCGGCCTCTGCCTCCGCCTCGGCCGCCTCCCCGGCCTCCGCCACCGCCTCGGCCGCCTCCCCGGGGCCGGCCTCCCCGGGCACGGCCTCCGCCTCGGCGGCCGTGTGGCCGGTGATGGCCAGGAACACCTCGTCGAGGCTGGGCTCGCGCACGGCGACCGACGCCGGCGCCAGCGACCGTCCCTCGAGCTCGCTGAGCACGCCGACGAGCACCCGGGGCCCGTCGTCCACCTCGAAGCGCACGAGGGTGCCGTCGCGCACGGGCGAGCCCGACGCGAACCGGGCCAGCAGCTGCGCCGCCTCGGCCGCCTGCCACTCCTCGTGCATGCCGACCTCGACCACGGTGGTGCCAAGGCGCGCCTTGAGCTCCGTCGCCGTCCCCTCGGCGACGACGCGGCCCTGGTCCACCACGGCGATGCGGTCCGCCAGGCGGTCGGCCTCCTCGAGGTACTGGGTGGTGAGGAGCAGCGTGGTGCCCTCGGCGACCAGCTCGGCGATGACCGCCCACAGGTCGGTTCGGCTCCGGATGTCGAGGCCGGTGGTGGGCTCGTCGAGGAACAGCACGGGTGGCCGGTGGACCAGCGCGGCGGCCAGGTCGAGGCGGCGGCGCATGCCCCCCGAGTAGGTGCGGGCGACGCGGTCGCCGGCTCCCGTCAGGCCGAACCGTTCGAGCAGCTCGTCGGCCCGGGCGACGGCCGTGCGCCGGTCGAGGTGGGCGAGCCGGCCCACCATGCGCAGGTTCTCGCGCCCGGTGAGGTTCTCATCCACGGCGGCGTACTGGCCGGCCAGGCCGATGCGCGTGCGTACGTCGCGGGCCTGGCGGACGACGTCCAGCCCCAGCACCCGGGCCCGCCCGGCGTCGGGCGCGGCCAGGGTGGTGAGGATGCGGACCATGGTGGTCTTCCCGGCCCCGTTGGGGCCGAGCAGCCCGAACACGGTGCCCGCCGGGACGGCGAGGTCGACCCCGTCGAGGGCCACCACGCTCCCGAAGCGCTTCGTGATCCCCTCCGCGGAGATGGCGGCATCGGTCATGGCGGAACACTCGCGCATCCCTTGAAGGTTATCAAGTGTCCAGCGATTCAATGGTCGACGACTTGAAGCTCCGCGGCGAGGAGCGGTACGCTGCGAGCGTGGCCGCCCGTCGCTCCCTCGCCGCCGAGGCGCTGGCCGGCGCGGCGTGGCGGGCGCTGCTCGACTACCTCGCCGCCAACCGGGACCGGTTCGGCTCGCTCGCCGCCGAGTTCGGGCTCACCGTGGCCGGCCTCAAGACGCTGATGTCGCTGGACCCCGACGAGCCCAAGTCGATGCGAGCGCTGGCCGACGAGTGGAAGTGCGACGCGTCCAACGTCACGTGGTTGGTCGACCGGCTGGAGGAGCGCGACCTCGTCGAGCGCCGCATGCTGGCCTCCGACCGCAGGGTGAAGACGGTGGCGCTGACGCCGGCCGGAGTCCGGCTCAAGGGCGAGCTCACGGATCGGATGAACCAGCCGCCCGACGCCTTCCTGGCCCTCACCACCGAAGACCTGGAGGACCTCCTGCGGGTGATGGAGAAGCTCCGGTCGGGAGCGGAGCCGACGGGGCCGCCCGCCCCGTGACCGAGGGCGGCGGCCCTACGGCACCAGGTCGCGGCCCAGCCGGCCGGTCCTGAGGAAGTGCCGCCGCCGCTCCGGCTCCCCCAGCCGGAACCGCGCCCACCACCACGCCAGGGCGGCGGCGCCGGCCACCTCCTGCACCACCAGCACGAGAGCCGGTCGCGACAGGCTGGGAAGGCCCGAGTCGCCGAACGACAGGCCGAGCCCGGGCCACCAGAACACCTCGGTACGGGCCCACGTGCCGTCCAGCACGAGGTGCAGGAAGGTGCCGATGGGCAGGGCCAGCAGGCGACGGCGTGCCCCCCGCCGGCCGCTGGTGGCGAGCATCACGCCGCACAGCAGGGCGACGCTGAAGGCGAGGGTGTGCAGCAGCCGGGCGCCGCCGAAGGGGCCGTCGACCACGTCGGGCGCCACCGCGCCGGCCATCACCAGCCGGTAGTCGATGGCGGGGTCCTTGAACACCTGCCAGACGGCGACCAGGGCGCCGCCGGCGAACCACAGGAGCACCGAGGTCAGCGCACCAGGATGCGCCCGCACTGGTCGCACAGGATCAGCGACTCGGGCGGCTCCCGCTTGATGCGGGCAACCTCCTGGACCGGGAGGGTGAGGTGGCACCCGCTGCACGACGGGCCCACCAGGCGGGCGGCGCCGACGCCGCCCAGCTTGGTGCGCAACCGCTCGTAGGTGGCGATCAGGCTCTCCGGCACGCCGGCGGCGTCGGCCGCCCGGGCCTCCCGCTCGGCCGCGATCGCGGCGTCGATCTCCCGCTCGGCTTCCACGATCACCCGGCGCAGCCGGTCGGCCGCCGCGTGGAGGCCCGCCTCCTCGGCCTCGAAGGCGGCCACCTGGGCGGCCAGCGGCTCGTCCTCCTCCATGGACGCCAGGAGCTCGTCCTCCAGTGACGACCGGCGCGCCTTCAGCGAGTCGACCTCGGCCTGCATGGCCAGGATGTCGCGGGTCGCCGAGACCTGACCGGAGTAGAGGCGCCCCTCGATCTCCTTGATCCGCTCGCCGGCGACGGTGATGCCCGACTCCAGCGACGCCTGACGCTCCAGCACCTGGTCGCGCCGGACCTGCACCTCGGCGCGCTGCCCGGAGAGGCCGGCGATGCGCCGATCGACCCCGGTGAGCTCCTCCCGCTCCCGCAGGTGGGCACGGCGGTGGTGGAGGCGGTCGATCGCCGTGTCGTGTTCCTGGACCTCGAGCAGGGCCTCGAACGTGGTCACGGCGAGCCCCCGCCCTGGCCGGGCGCGGTGGCGGACGGAGACGGAGGCGCCGTCGGTGGCGCCGCGGTGGGCTCGGGCGCCGGGGCGGGCGCCGGCGCGGGCGCCCCCGTGGTGGGAACGGCCGTCGGTGCCGGCTCGCCGTCCCCGCCCCCGCCGACCGGCGCCGCGGTGGTGGTGGGCCGGGCCGTCGGGCGCTTGCGCGGCCGCTCGGGCGCCGACGAGCTGCCGCCCTTGTCCCTCAGGAAGGTGCCCTTCTTGATCAGCTTGGCGTTGGGCGCCTCGAAGGCGACCCGCTCCATGCCCTCGTGGGCGGCCGCCATGTAGCCGCCCCAGATCCGCGCCGGGTACGACCCCCCCGTCACCCGCCGGCCGCCCACGAACATCGCCTCATTGCCGGTGGGCGACCCCATCCACACGGCGGTGGCGAGCTGGGGCGTGAACCCCACGAACCAGGCGTTCTCGTGGTTCTGCGACGTCCCCGTCTTCCCGGCGACCTGGCGCCCGGGCAGCCGGGCGGCCGTCCCCGTCCCCTTGTCCACCACCGCCCGCATCACCTGGGCGGCGACCCGGGCGGTCTGGGCGGGGAAGGCGCGCTTGCCCGCCCGGGGGCCCTCGAAGATCACGTCGCCCGTCCGGTCCAGGACCTTCTCCACGAACGACGGCGGCACGTACACCCCGTCGTTGGCGATGGCGGCGAAGGCGGCCGCCATCTCCAGGGGCGTCACCTCCTCGGAGCCCAGCGTCATGGCCGGGAAGGCGTCGACGCGGTCCCCGGGAAGGCCGAGGCGGACGGCCATGTCCTTGACCTTGTCCAGCCCCACGATGGCGCCGAGCCGGGCGTAGGCGCAGTTGAGCGACCTGGCGGTGGCGTTGGTGATCGACATCACGCCACCCTTGGAGCCCTCGTAGTTCTCCGGCTTGTAGGGAGCGAAGCCGGGGATCCTCACCACGCAGCCGGCCGACCCGTTGATGGTGTCGTTGGGGCTGACGCCCGCCTCGAGGGCGGCCAGGAGGACGAAGATCTTGAACGACGACCCGGGCTGGCGCTTGCCCTGGGTGGCCAGGTTGTACTTGGCCTTGCCGAAGTCGTCGCCCGCCACCATGGCCCGGACGTAGCCCGTCCCCGGCTCGACGGTGACGAGGGCGCTGGTGAAGCGCTCCCGCAGCAGGGACGGCGGCAGCACCCGGTCGCGGTGCTCCTCGGCCGCCGCCTGCATGCGGTTGTCGAGGCTCGTGTAGATCCGCAGGCCGCCCTTGAACACCGCGTTGTAGCGCTCCTGCACGGTCTCCCCGAGGCGCTCGTCGGCCAGCAGGCGCTGTTTGACCTCCTCGACGAAGTAGTCGTTCGGGGGCGGCAGGGGCTTGAAGACGCGGGTGGGGATGCCCTCCCGTCGGAGACGGTCGGCCTCCGCCGCCGGCAGGTGGCCGTTGGACACCATCTGGGCGAGCACCAGGTCCCGGCGCTTGCGGGCCACGTCCGGGTTCTTCACCGGCTCGTAGCCCTGGGGGTTGCGGATGATGCCGGCCAGGAGCGCGGCCTGGGCGACGGTGAGCTCCTCCACCCGGCTGTTGAAGTACGTCTCGGCCGCCGCCTGGAGGCCGTACGCCCCGTTGCCGAAGTAGACGATGTTCAGGTACCGCTCGAGGATCTCCTCCTTGGAGAGGCGGTCCTCCAGCCGTACGGCCAGGACGGCCTCCTTCACCTTGCGGTCGACGCTCTTCTCCGGGGTCAGCAGGGCGTTCTTCACCAGCTGCTGGGTGATGGTGGACCCTCCCTGGACGACCTCGCCCGACTGCACGTTGGTGACGAGGGCGCGCAGCGTGGACCGCAGGTTCACCCCGCCGTGCTCCCAGAAGCGCTCGTCCTCCACGTCGAGGATGGCGTCCACGACGTGGCCGGGGACCTTGTCGAGCGGGACGGGTGAGCGGTTCTCCTCGGCGTGGAGGACGGCCAGCATCTTGCCGTCGCGGCTGTAGACGACGGAGTTCTGGGCCACCTCGCCGAGGGCGCTCACGTCGGTGGGCTCCCCGATCTCGCCGGCGCTGAGCACGGCCTCGATGCTGGGGGCCAGCATGGCGATGCCGACGGCCACACCGGCACCCGCTCCCAGGAGGGTGGCGGTGAAACGGGCCGCTGGTCGCACCGCCCCACACCGTACCGGAGCCACGGGTCGTGCCGTCCCGCCCCGGGTAGGGTCGGTCCCATGAGCAAGGACATCGACCACCGCCTCGACGATCTCCAGGCACGGCGCGAAGGGCGCGCCGGGGAGAGCGGCGGCGAGACCATGCGGGTGCCCGTCAACGTCTACGAGGCGGAGGACGCGCTGGTCGTCATCGCCCCCCTCCCGGGCGTGATGCCCGGCGACATCACCGTCGAGGTCGAGGGCGACACGCTGCACATCGCGGCCGCCATGCGCTCGGCGGCCCCCAAGGACTACCTGGTGCACGAGTGGCACTACGGGCCGTTCGAGCGGACCGTCGACCTCCCCCCCGGGTTCGGAGGTGGCGGTACGGCCACCCATGGCAACGGCCAGCTCGCCGTACGCCTCACGCGGGGTACGGGCGCAGGGCCCATCCCGGTGAAGCCGGCCCAGGGCTAGGGCGCCCGGCCACGGACGCTCGCCGCGTCCCCAGCGCCAGGCCCGCGGCCGCACCCGCCGCCGCATCTACGGCTGCGGACCCGACGGTCTAGGCCTCGGGCGTCACCTCGATCGTGCCCTTCATCTGGGTGGCGTGGAGGGTGCACACGTACGGGTAGGTGCCGGGCTCGTCGAAGGTGTGCTCGAACGTGCCCGAGTCGGTGACCTCGCTGGCGAACGAGCCATCCTCGGCCTTGACGTCGTGGGAGATCCCCTGGTCCTCGAACCTCCACGTCACCGTCGTGCCCGCCTCGACCTTCAGGACCTTGGGCTTGAAGGCGATGTCCCTGAGGACGACGGTGTTCGGCTCGGGCGCCTCGCCCGGCCCGGCGGACTCGCCGTCGGAGCTCCCCCCGCACCCGGCCACGGCGACCAGCGCGAGCGCCAACACCGCCCACGCCTCCCGCTTGCCCACGTTCCACCCCTTCACGTCTGCGACGGGGCGAGCCTACCGGGGGCGGCCAACTAGGTGGGATCCGCCTAGAGGGAGGAACACACCTTTCGCGCGTCGAATCAGAGCGATAGTGTCCGGCCGCCGCTCGACGGGCAGCGGCAGCAACGAACGAGCGTAGGAGTGATCGTCGCCATGAACGAGTACCGGTCCAACCCCCGCGGGTCGCTGTCGCACCACGGCGGCCACCACCCGATCGACGCCGGCAAGTCGATGGACAAGCTGTTCGACAAGGTCATCCTGGGCGTCCTCGTCCTGATGCTCATCATCGGCGCGCTGGTGTACCTGGTCTGACGTCCGCAGCCTGACCGGCGGGGCGGGTCGCCGCCTCGCCGGGACGCTCAGAGGACGCGGCGGCCGCGGTAGCCGGTGACGGCGCCCACCACGAGCAGGACGAGGGCGATCACCAGCGCCCACTTGAGGCCTTCGAGGAACAGGCCCAGTCCGCCGAACAGCAGGGCGAGCAACAGCAGCACCAGGACGAGGCCCATGGCGGTGTCTCCTCTCTCGGCGCCCGGCCCTCCGGGCGCGCCAGGGGGACGTACCGCGGCGGGATGCGTCTCACACCTGAGCGGACGGATCGTGCCGTGGCCGGGGATGCGGTCGACGGCCCGACTTTCCGGGTACCATGGAGGCGTTGGCTGTCCCCGCCGGGTCGACGGCCATGCGCAGGACGCGCTCCACACGGGCGGCAGAGGCTGGGAGCCCGACGCCGCCCGCTCCCCCGGCGCCGATCCGAACGTGGAGACCCAACTGGACCGATCGAACTTCGAGGCGCTCGTCTCGGCCGAGGCGTGGGGCGTCGCCGCGCCCAGCGAGGTGGACGTGCTCCAGGCGGACACCGACCGCTGGACCGGGGCCCTGTGCGGCCTGCTGCGCGAGACGGAGGAGGCGCTGGCCGACGTCGCCGAGCTGACGGGCGACGAGCGGGCCCAGGTCGTGGCCGACCTGACGGGCGAGCGGGCGCGTCTCCAGGCCGCACTCCGCCGGGTCACCGGCGAGGACGACGACGAGGGCGACGGCGACGGCCGGGCGGGCGACGACGACGACGAGGGCGTCCTCGCCCTCCAGGCGTCGTGGGACGCCGGCGACGTGGTGGTGTGGGCGGCCAACCGCAACGTGGCGCCGGCCGGCTCGGACGAGCTCCACCGGCTGGTCGCCGCCGCCGGCGCCGCCACCGTCGACTGGGGCCTGCACCGCGGTGTGCCGCTGCCCACGGGGGAGCGGGCGGCCGCCGTCACGGCGCCGATCAGCGGCGCCCTCGGCTGGCTGGTCGGCGTCGGCGCCGGGCAGTTGTGCCAGGACTGCGCACCCAGCGCCCGCTGGCTGGGCGAGGTCGCCGCGTGGGCGACCGAGTGCGTGGCCCTGGGGCGCATGGCGCCCACTCTGGCGCGGGCCGACGGCGCGGGCGGCGGCGGGGCCAACGGCCGCCACGCCACCGGGCGGTGGGCCGTGCGCTGGGCGCCGGCCGCCGTCGACGGCGCCCGGCTCCGGGAGCTGGCCGCCCGCATGCCCGGCGCCGTGGCGGCGCTCGTCCCGCCGCCCTCGAGCCCCGAGCGGGTGTGCCGATCGGTGCTGGCCGCCGCCATCGACGCCGTGTGCCGGGCCGGCGCCGCCCGCCTGGTGACCGCCGCCACCGCCGCCGTCGCCCGCACCCGCGGCGACGTGGCCGAGGCGGTCCTGGCCGGCCTCGACGGCACGCCGTTCGCGGCCGCGGCCCGTCCCGCCAGCGAGCTGGCCGACGAGCTGAAGCGGTGGGCCGCCCCGGTGGTGAACCCGGGGTCGGTCGGCCTGGCCGTCCGCCTGGACGCTCCGGAGAAGGACGGCGGCTGGCTGCTCACCGTCGAGGTGAGCGGGCTGGAGCGCCAGCCCATCCCCGTCGAGCAGGCGCTCTCCTTCGGCAACCGGGCCAAGGCCCAGGAGGCCGACGTCCACCTGCGCCGCCTGGAGCGGCTGCTCCCCGCCCTCCTGCGCCCGACGCGGCGGCGGGGCCAGGTGGTCCTCGGCGCCGACGAGGCGTGGGACCTGATGACCCGCCTGGGAGCGACGCTGGTGGCCGCCGGCTTCGACGTGAAGGTCCCCGCCGTGTCCCGGCGGCGCACCGGCCCCAAGCTGCACCTGCGGGCCGACGCCCTGGGCGGGCCCACGAAGGTGGGGGCCCAGCAGCTGTCGAGCGTGCGCTGGTCGGTCCTGTTCGGCGACGCCGAGCTGGACGCCGCCGACATCGCCCGCCTGGCCGCCCAGGCCCGTCCCCTGGTGCGGGTGCGCGGCCGTTGGGTGGAGCTGGAGCGGGCCGATCTCACCGCCGCCGCCAAGGCCCTGGCCGAGCGGGTGGGCACGACCGAGCTGTCCGGCGCGGCGATCCTGCGCCACGCCGTCGGCCTGGAGGGCGGCGCCCTGGGCGGGCCGGTGGTCATCGACGGCGGCGGCTGGGCCGTCGACCTGGTCAAGGGCGCCACCGAGTCGCCGCCCACGCCCCTCGCCGCGCCGCCCGGGTTCAAGGGCGAGCTGCGGTCGTACCAGGCCGAGGCCCGGGGATGGCTGCGCTTCCTCGACACGGCGGGGCTCGGTGGGTGCCTGGCCATGGACATGGGGCTCGGGAAGACGCCCACGGTGCTGGCCCACCTGCTGGAGACCCGGGGGCAGGGGCCGGTGCTCGTCGTGGCCCCGCCCGCCGTGCTCGGCAACTGGGCGGCCGAGGCCTCCCGCTTCACGCCCGCCCTCATCGTCCGGGTCCACCACGGCACCGCCCGGGCGGCGGCGAGCGAGCTCGCCAACCTGGCCGACCGGGCCGACGTCGTCCTCACCACCTACGCCACGGCGGTGCGTGACGTCGACGCGCTGGCCGGGGTGGAGTGGCGCCGGGTGGTCGTCGACGAGGCACAGACGATCAAGAACCCGGCCAGCGAGACGGCCCAGCAGCTGCGCCGGATACCGGCCCGCAACCGCCTGGCGCTCACCGGTACACCGATCGAGAACGGCCTGGGCGACCTGTGGTCGATCCTCGACTTCACCAACCCCGGCCTGGTCGGCCCCCGTCCCGTGTTCGTCGAGCAGCTGTCGAAGACGAGCGGGACGGGCAGCCCGGGCGAGGCCGCCCTGCGCGCCCTGAACGGCCTGCTGGTGTTCCGGCGGTCCAAGGCGGAGCCCGAGATCGCCGCCGAGCTCCCCGACAAGATCGACGAGCTCGACCACTGCGGGATGACGCCGGAGCAGATCGGCCTGTACCAGGCGGTGCTGGACCGCCTCATCCCGGCCGGGGCGCCCCTGCCGCTGGGCGAGGACCCCGCCGTCCGCAAGGGCCAGATCCTGGCCGCCATCACCGCCCTGAAGCAGATCTGCGACCACCCGGCCGCCTACGTCCACGACGACAAGGAGCCGCTGGCGGGCCGGTCGGGCAAGCTCAGCCGGCTGGAGGAGCTGCTGGAGGCGATCTTCGCCGCCGGCGAGCGGGTGCTGATCTTCACCCACTTCGCCACGTGGGGCGAGCGCCTGGCCGCCTACCTCACCGAGCGCTTCGGCCAACCCATCGCCTGTTACCACGGCGGCCTCACCCGCCCCGTGCGCGACCGGATGGTGAAGGACTTCCAGGAGGGGACGGGCGCCGGCGCCCTCGTGCTGTCGATCAAGGCGGGCGGCTCGGGCCTCAACCTCACCGCCGCCAACCACGTCGTGCTCTACGACCGGTGGTGGAACCCGGCGGTCGAGGACCAGGCCCGGGACCGCGCCTGGCGCATCGGCCAGCAGTCCACCGTCATCAGCCACCGCCTGGTCTGCCCGGGCACCGTGGACGAGCGGGTGGAGGAGGTCGTGGCCGGCAAGCGCGTCATCGCCGACCTCGCCCTGCCCGCCAGCAGCTCCCTCGGAGACCTCGGGCCCGAGCAGCTGAGGGCCGCCCTCGGCCTGCGGCCCGACGAGGTCATCGCCGAGACGGCCGACGGCGCGGTCGGCGAGGAGGAGACGGCGGCATGAGCCGGCGCCGCCGCGGCCGCCGGCAGGGGCCCCAGCCCGACGCCTTCTGGGGCCGCGCCGACGAGCGGCCGCCCACCCCGGCGCCCGTCGTCCCCAGCCGTGACCCGGCCGCCATCCCCCGCTCGCTCGGCGACCCGCCGCTGTCGGCCAAGCCGGGCGAGGCCCAGCACCACCTGTCCGTCGTCTACGAGGAGGCGGTCAAGGCGGCCACCGCCCTCGCCGCCGCCAACGGCCTCCTCGACACCGGGGCTCCCCCCGAGGACGACGCCTGACCCCAACCTGTGGTCGGAACGACCCGTATCCGGGTCGTTCCCGCCGCGGGTTGGGCGGAAGCGTCACACTGCCGCCGTAGGGTTCCGGCGTGCCCGCGCCCGGACCCACCGCCCTCGGCCGCAGCGTGGTGGTCGCGGCCGGTGGGGCGGTGCCGGGCCCGTGGGCGGCCGCACCGGTGATCGCGATCGACGAGGCGGCGCTGGCCGACCCGGGCGCCACCGTGGCGGCCCTCCACGGCGCGTGGGCGGGGCGGCGGCCGGCGGTGATCGCCCTCGGGGTGGCACCCGAGCGGTTCCGGGCGCCCGAGTCGTGGGCGGTGGAGCCGTGGGCGCTGTCGGCCGGCTTCGAGCCGTGGCTGGACCGGCTGCACTTCCTCGTCTGGGCCAACTCGTACGACGCCCGCGCACCGGGGGGGCCGGTGTGGTGGTGGG